>JBKPNP010000936.1:0-6144 GCA_046732775.1 Acidobacteriota bacterium | reverse complement strand
GAACTCTTTCTGGCGCGTGATCGCGTTGGCAAGAAGCCGCTGCTCTACGCCGAGGTCGCCGGCCAGCTGGTTTTTGGTTCGGAGTTCAGCGCGCTGCTCGAGCATCCCGCGGTCAGCAAGGACATCGACTTCGAAGCGCTCAATCGCTACCTCTCGTTCATGTGCGTGCCCGCGCCACTCACAGCGTACCGGGGCATCAAAAAACTCGAACCCGGTCACAGCCTTCGCTATCGGAACGGCGAGATAAAGATCGAGCGTTACTGGCAACCTGATTTTTCGCAGAAGCTAAACATCAGCGAGGAAGAGGCGGGGGAACGAACGATTGAGATTCTGCGCGATGCCGTGAAGGTGCGTTTGATGTCTGAAGTGCCGCTCGGAGCATTCTTGTCAGGAGGTATCGACTCGAGCGCTGTGGTGGCGCTGATGAGCGAAGTGTCGAGTACGCCCGTCAAAACATTTTCGATCGGATTTGAAGAACAGGACTTCAGCGAACTCGAGCACGCGCGGCGCGTTGCCGAACACGTCGGCGCCGATCATCACGAATTCATCGTTCGTCCCGACGCACTCGAGGTTTTACCGACGCTCGTCGAACACTACGGCGAGCCCTACGCTGATTCGTCAGCGATCCCGACGTATTACGTCGCGCGCGAAACACGCAAACACGTAACCGTGGCATTGAACGGCGACGGTGGCGATGAATCGTTTGCCGGTTACGAGCGTTACGCGGCGATGCGTTTGGCTGAACGGTATCATCGCATTCCCAACGTGCTGCGCGACGCGGTGTTGCGGCGCGCCATCGATGCCTTACCTGCTTCGGAAACAAAACGCAGTCGGGTTAGAGACGTGAAGCGTTTTATTCAATCCGCGTCATTACCAAAAGTGGAGCGATACCTGCGCTGGGTGACGGTGTTTGACGACGAGGCGAAGCAGGAATTGTTGAGTGAAGAGTTCAGCCGGCACACAGATGAAGGCGCCGCTGCTGGATTACTGCGTCCCTGGTTCAAACACGCAAACGGAGCCGGGATCGTCGACGCCACCTTGTTGACGGACATGATGACGTATCTGCCAAACGACCTGCTGGTGAAAGTGGACATCGCCACGATGGCAAATTCACTGGAAGCGCGCTCTCCATTTCTCGATCACGTGCTGATCGAGTTTGCGGCGAGTCTGCCTGAGAAATTCAAACTTCGCGGGTTGACGACGAAGTATTTGTTGAAAAAAATTCTGCATAAGTTGTTGCCGGCAGAAAACCTTGGGCGGCGCAAAATGGGTTTTGGCGTCCCGATTGGCCATTGGTTTCGAGGAAAGTTACAACCGTTCTTGCGGGAAACGATTCTGGCAGAGAAATCGTTACGGCGCGGGTTGTTCAAGCCGGAAGCGGTCAAGCGTTTGGTTGAGCTGCACACGCGCGGTGAGCGTGATTACTCGCATCAGCTCTGGACATTGCTGATGCTCGAGCTTTGGTTTCAAAGGTTTATTGATTGAAGGAAGGGCTTTGGTCTTGGGTCTTTGGTTTTTGAGCTTTGTGCTTTGAGCTTTGAACTTTGAAACTCGAACTGGAAACCCGAAGTCCAAAGTCCAAAGACCAAAATTCAGAATTCAGAATTCAAAATTCAAAATTCGAATTATCGGGAGGCTCATTTTGAAAGGTGTCGTTTTAGCAGGCGGATTGGGAACGCGTTTGCGTCCCTTGACTTCAGTAACCAACAAACACTTGTTGCCGGTTTACGATCGGCCAATGATTTATTATCCGATTCAAACGCTCGTCAACGCGGGAATCACCGACATCATGATCGTTACCGGCGGTAATTCGGCAGGTGATTTTCTAAAGCTGCTGGGAAACGGCAAAGCGTTTGGTCTGAAACATCTCAACTACACATACCAGGAAGGCGAAGGCGGAATCGCCGAGGCGCTGTCGCTGGTGGAGCACTTCGCCGCGCGCGAGCCGGTGTGCGTCGTGTTAGGCGATAACATCATTGAAGGAAATATTGCGGCCGCCGTTGAGGAGTACAAACAACAGGGCAAAGGCGCCAAGATTATTTTAAAGCGAGTGCCTGATCCGGAGCGCTTTGGTGTTCCCGAGTTGAGGGGACAAAACGTGTTGCGCATCGAAGAGAAACCGAAGGCGCCGAAGTCGGAATACGCGGTCATTGGTATCTACATGTATGACGGCGAAGTCTATGACATCATTCGCACGCTTGAACCTTCCGGTCGTGGTGAACTCGAAATCACTGACGTCAACAACGCTTATATTCAACGCGACGAAATGACGTGGCAGGAGCTTGATGGTTGGTGGACCGACGCCGGAACGTTCGAGAGTTTGCTGCGAGCTTCAAATATGGTCGCGGAAACGGGCGCGAACAAGATGCAGTTGCAGCCACCCGCCGAAGTCAGTGCTAGCGTTTGACGCGTTTGAAAAAATGCTCCCCTCTGCGCGCGCCCACCGATGAAAATAATTCGCGTAATCGCTCGCCTCAACGTGGGAGGCCCGGCCAAACACGTCGTATGGCTGAGCAAATTGCCCCGGCCGGAATACGAATCGTTGCTGGTGGCGGGCACGGTTCCGCCGGGCGAAGACGACATGGGCTATTTCGCGACCGAGCAAGGCGTCACGCCTTTCTTCGTGGCTGAAATGAGCCGCGAGATTTCGCTTAAAGACGCGCTCACGATTTGGAAGTTGTACCGGCTATTTCTGCGCGAACAGCCTGACATCGTTCACACGCACACGGCGAAAGCCGGAACTGTCGGACGGATCGCCGGCTTTGCTTATCGTTGGTTAACTCTGAAAGCACTGCTTGGCAAGCCGAGACGGTGCCGTTTTGTGCACACGTATCACGGTCACATTTTTCATAGTTACTACGGACCGCTCAAGACCCGCGCATTCCTGACGATTGAGAGGGCGCTGGCGAAGTTAATCACCGACCGCATCCTCGTGCTAAGCGAACAACAACGACGCGAGATCAACGAGCAGTTTGCGGTTGGAAACGCGCGGCAGTTTTCAATCGTTCCCCTGGGACTGGATCTTTCTGTCTTTGAAAACTGGCAAGCGCGCGGGCAACGGTTTCGCGAGGAGATTGGCGTTGCGGCGCAGGATGTCGTGGTCGGTATTGTCGGCAGACTGACTGAGATCAAGAATCACGATTTTTTTCTTCGGGCGGCGGCTCTATTCAAGAACGAGTTTGCGAACGATGGCCCGAAGGTTCGCTTTGTGATTGTCGGTGATGGCGGGCTGCGTGAGACGCTCGAGCGCGAGGCAGCGGCGCTGGGATTGACGGATGACGTCTTTTTCACCGGCAGCCGCAGAGACCTCAATGAGCTTTATCCGGCGATGGATGTTGTGGCGTTGACGTCACGCAATGAAGGAACGCCGTTGACGCTGATCGAAGCGATGGCGAATGCGCGTGCCGTGATCGCAACTGCGGTGGGTGGGGTTGTCGACTTGTTAGGCGAGCAGACGAAAGACGGCGACGGATTTACGATATGCGAGCGGGGCGTGAGTGTAGCCCCTGAAGACATTCGCGGATTTGCCCGCGGGGTGGCGGAATTGGTCGCTGATCGCGCGCTGCGTCGTGAAACTGGGGCGCGTGGGCTACAATTCGTGACTTCGCATTATTCCAAGGAACGGCTGATAGCTGACATTAAGAAGCTTTACTCAGATTTGCTCGAAGATTAGTGATCAAGGAGCGCAACAGATTGCGTGTACTCATAACAGGCGGCGCCGGTTTTATTGGTTCTCATCTTGCCGACGCTTATTTACAGCGCGGCGACGAAGTGTCGGTTATTGACGATCTCTCGACCGGCACCATCGAAAATATCAGTCACCTCAAAAACAATCTCCGATTCCACTACACCATTGATTCGGTGCACAACCAACCGGTGACAGCCGAGCTGGTGGATCAGTGTGACGTGGTGTTTCATCTCGCCGCGGCGGTGGGTGTGAAGTTGATCGTCGAGAGCCCGGTGCGGACGATTGAAACAAACGTGCGCGGCACCGAAGTGGTGCTGGCGCTCGCCAACAAAAAGCAGAAGCGCGTCTTGATTGCATCTACATCTGAGGTGTACGGGCTTAGCACCGATGTGCCGTTTCGTGAAGACGGTAATCTGGTTATGGGCGCCACGACGAAAGGTCGCTGGAGTTATGCCTGTTCGAAAGCGATTGACGAATTTCTCGCGCTTGCTTACTGGCGCGAAAAGAAATTGCCGACCACCGTAGTGCGGCTCTTCAACACTGTGGGTCCGCGCCAGACCGGACGTTACGGCATGGTGATACCGACGTTCGTTAAGCAGGCGCTGGCCGGTCGTCCCCTGACGGTTTACGGCAACGGTAAACAAACGCGCTGTTTTGGTTATGTTGGTGACGTGGTCGGGGCGCTGATTAAATTGATGGACACGAACGACTCCGTCGGCGAAGTGTTCAACATCGGCTCGGGAGAGGAGATTTCAATCCATGATCTCGCTCAACGTGTAAAGGAATTGACTAACTCAAACTCCGAGATCGTGTTCGTTCCTTACGATGAAGCCTATGAGGAAGGCTTTGAAGATATGCCACGGCGAGTTCCCGACACTTCAAAGATTAAGAAGCTGGTTGGCTTTGAACCGAAGATGAAGCTCGACGGCATACTCGAAAGCGTGATTAGTTTCCATCGCGGCCGGCCGTCGCCCCTGGACGATTAAGAGTTTCGTTTTTGCACTGGTGGACTGAACAGGTCTGAGCCTTCTGGTTCACGCCTTTTCAGCCTAAATGTGCCGGCTTTGTCCCCGACTCTGGCGTGCTCCCCCACTTGATTTGCACACGCCTATCGATTAGTTTTCCTCTTACACTAACCAGTCCAACGTTTCCCAGTCTCGCTTGCAGTATGCCGTTTAGCTCGCTCAATTTTTTGGCTGTAGCCGCGTCAGCAATACTGGCGCTTGCGCTGACGCCGCTCGTGCAGATTCTCGCGCGGCGTTACGGCATGGTGGCGACACCGAAGACTGATCGTTGGCACAAGAAACCGACGGCTATGTTCGGCGGGGTCGCGATTTGGCTTGCCGTCCTCGTTAGTTACGTTCTCTTCATTCGGCCGGCGACGGGACAGCCGTGGAACCATTTTCCGGCGTCGTTTGTCGATGTCGTGATCGGCTCCAGCACGTTTCTATTTCTGGTTGGATTAGTTGACGATCTAATCCACACCAAACCCTATCAAAAATTGATCGGCCAGGTGATGGGCTCCGCGTTCGTCGTCTATTACGGACTGACGCTTCCCTGGACGAGTTATTCGGCGGTGAATGTGGCACTCACGATCTTTTGGTTGATAGGAATAACGAACGCCGTCAACCTGCTGGACAACATGGACGGTCTGGCAGCGGGCATTTCGACGATCACCGCCGGATTTCTGGCGCTGAGTTTTCTCGGCGCCGGTCATCTCAATGAAGCATTGCTGCTGCTGACATTTGGCGGCGCGCTACTCGGGTTCCTGGTTTACAACTCGAATCCAGCTTCGATCTTCATGGGCGATTGCGGCTCGATGTTTATCGGGTTCTTTCTCGCCAGTGCGGCATTGGTAAATGTCTCCGGTGGACGCTCGAGAAGTTTGTTGCCGGTGCTCGCCGTGCCGATCCTCGTTTTGTTCATACCGATTTTCGACACCACCTTCGTAACGATCTTACGAAAACTTTCCGGACGTGCAGCGTCGCAGGGTGGCCGCGATCACACGTCACACCGGCTCGTAGCTTTAGGAACATCCGAACGCCACGCGGTCTGGATGCTTTACGGGTTAGCGGCCCTCTCCGGCGTCCTCGCACTGCTTGTGCAGCGAGTGAAACTCGACGTCAGCCTCGCGGCCATAGCGGGCTTTACGGTGCTGTTGACGTTGCTGGGGGTTTATCTCGCGGGTGTGAAAGTTTACGACGAAACCGAAGAGGCGTTGGCAGTTCGCGATAAATCCCTGTACGCGTTTCTAATCGATCTTTCGTACAAACGACGCATCTTCGAAGTGCTGCTCGACGTCGTACTGATCTTGCTTGCATACTGGGCGGCTTACGCCGTCAAGTTTGGCGCGTTATCAGGCAGCGGGGCGTGGAAACTCTTCTTCCGCACCTTGCCTGTGCTCGTGTTCTTCAAGATGGGCGCATTCCTGGTGATGGGTGTTTACCGCGGCATCT
>JBKPNP010000935.1:0-4856 GCA_046732775.1 Acidobacteriota bacterium | reverse complement strand
CCGCTGTTTCATGGAGACACTCAAATCAGCCTGTCATTTCCCAAAGAACCCACGCCGTGGATTGAGGTTTGAGGAATGACGCATGATGACGTGTCGATGACGTCGACGTCAGGCAGGTGCTCGCCATTTCTGATTTCAAAGGTACTGCTCATCGCGTTGTCGATCGCCACAGGTTGTGCAACGAACCAGGGAGCGAAGACGGTTCCGGCTGCGGTGGAATCAACCATCAATAGTTTGAGCGACGAAATTGCCGCTGAGCGTTACGACAAGATTTACAACGAGGCATCGGAATTGTGGCGTGATCAAACTACATTGGAGGAATCGAACGCCGCTTTCAAGACGCTAAGAACGAAACTTGGTCCGGTCGAGAGCCGCATGATGCAGTCTGCGTCGGAACAACAAAATTCTGGCGGGCCGTTGAAGGGTCACGCCTACATCGTCAGCTATCGCACCAAGTTTCAGAACGGCGAGGGCATGGAAACGTTCACGCTGGTGGAACGCGACGGCCGCTGGTTGCTGGCTCGGTACTTTGTGAACTCTACAGCGCTTAAATAAGTTTCAAGTTCCAGGTTTCAGGTTTCAAGTTCGGAATTAATGTGGCGCGCTGACGCACAAGCCCATCGAAGTTGAACGCCTGCGGAATCTGAACTTGAAACTTGGAACTTGAAACTTGAAACCGTAATTCATGATTGATCGCTACACATTACCCGAGATGGGCGCGCTCTGGACTGACGAAAGCAAGTTCCAGAAGTGGCTCGAAGTGGAATTGGCCGTCTGCGAAGTGCACGCGGAAATGGGCACCATTCCGCGTGACGCGCTCGAACAAATCAAAGCTGGAGCTAAGGTCTCAGTTGCTCGCATCAGAGAGATTGAGGAAACCACCAATCACGACGTTATCGCATTCACTACCAACCTTGCCGAAAACATCGGTGCGGCCGCACGATTTGTACATTATGGGCTGACGTCTTCCGACGTGGTCGATACCGCCAATGCACTGTTGCTGCGTGAAGCCTGCGACATCCTCTTAAAAAAGATCGATGCGCTGCTCGAAACGCTGAAGTCTCGGGCGTTCGAGTTCAAGCACACACCGCAGATCGGTCGCACCCACGGCATTCACGCCGAGCCCAGCTCGTTTGGTCTCACGTTCGCGCTCTGGTACGACGAGATGCGCCGCAATCGTGAACGCCTGTTGCGCGCGCGCGAAACGGTAGCGGTTGGAAAAATTAGCGGCGCGGTCGGCACGTTTGCCCTACTCGATCCGGAAGTAGAAGAAAAGGTTTGCCAGCGATTGGGATTGAAACCGGCGCCCGTGTCGACTCAGATCATTCAGCGAGACTGCTACGCGGAGTACCTTTGCTCGCTCGCAATTATTGCTTCATCACTCGATAAGTTTGCCTTGAACGTTCGTCACTGGCAGCGCACGGAAGTCGGCGAAGCGCAGGAGCGTTTTACCGTCGGGCAAAAAGGCTCGAGCGCCATGCCGCATAAACGTAATCCGATTATTTCGGAACGAATCTGCGGGATTGCACGCGTGATTCGCGGACACAGCATTGTCGGACTCGAGAACGTGGCGCTGTGGCACGAGCGCGACATTTCGCATTCGTCCGCCGAGCGAGTCGTTCTGCCCGATGCGAGCATCGCGCTCGATTACATAATTCACAAAGCGACTAATTTAATCGCCGGGCTGATCGTTCATCCCGAACGGATGCTGAAGAACCTCGAACTGAGCAAGGGGCTGGTGTTTAGTGGCCAACTGCTGCTCGCGTTGACCCAGAAGGGCGTGAGCCGCGAACGTGCGTATGAGTGGGTCCAGCGAAATGCGATGAGGGTCTGGGACGGCGACGAAAACTTCCCGCAGTTATTAAAAGCCGACAGCGACATCTCGAAGCATCTGTCGGCTGAAGAAATCGACGGTGCGTTTACGTTTGAGTATTACCTGCGAAACGTTGATCGGATCTTTGACAGAGTGTTCGATTCAAACTAGCTCAGTCGGAAGCTTGAGTTAAGCCGAGCGACACGTCGTTATTATTCTCCATTCGTCATTTCAGACTTGTCATTCGGTCAAGTGTCATATCTTCTTGTAAAGCAAACTGTCAGTTTGCGGTGCTGGACGCCATTCAACGCGAACGCAAACTAACAGTTTGCGTTACTGGCCGAGGACGCCACCGGTCAGCCCCGCCCATGACAAATGGCAAATCCGAAATGACGAATGGAAAATGTTTCTTCCCAAGAAACCTATTTATTCACGATCTTTTCGGCCATGTTCCCGATGATCGGCAGTTTGAACATTTGGCCCTGATACGCTTTGACGGCTGCGAATACGAGGCCCACGAAGAACACGAGCACGATTAACCAGAAGATCAACCAAACTACCCAAACCAGCAGGTTAACAATCATGCCGAGTGCGCCACCAACTATTGCACCGCCAATGCCGAACGCAAACGTCAGGACGATTGCAACCACGACCAGCAGACCCATGATCACGGTGTTTGCGATACCGAACAGAATTGACTGCATCGCATGAAAACGGACGAACCGGTTTTCCTTTTCGATAAAGAAAAAAATCAGTCCCACGATCCAGATGTACGAGAGCGCGGCCGCTGCTTTAGGATCAAGGCCGCTGTCCGTTGTATTAACCGGGGCCGGGCTGCCGCCGGGGGTTGCGACTGGTGGAGGGTTTTGCATTTCGTGATTCTCCTGCTTACGGGATTTTTGGCTTCAAACTGAAATTATACGAAGCGGGGCGAGATACTATGTCATCCGCTACACATCAAGCAATGTTCTGTCCTACTATTAGCAGCATTCGGGAGTTGCGCAATTAACATGAAAGCTAAAGTTTTCGTCAGCCTGAAACCGGGCGTGCTCGATCCGCAGGGTAAGGCCATTCATCATTCCGTCGAACTGCTGGGGTTCACCGGGATTGCGGACGTACGGCAGGGCAAATACTTCGAGATCGCCCTGCAGGATTCAGCCGACGAACAAGTGGCGCGCGAGTCGGTCGCCCGCCTGGCGCGTGAAGTCCTGTCTAATCCAATCATCGAAGACTATCGCGTGGAGATTGAAGGGTGAAATTCGGAATAGTCGTCTTCCCGGGTTCGAATTGCGATCACGACGCTTACCACGTCATCTCGAAACACGTGGGTCAGCCGGTGGATTTTATCTGGCACCGTGAAACCGATCTTAAGTCGTTCGACGCGTTGATTATCCCCGGAGGTTTTTCCTACGGCGATTACCTGCGCGCCGGAGCCCTGGCGCGGTTCTCTCCAGTGATGGAGTCGGTGAAGAAGTTTGCGTTGTCCGGCCGATTCGTACTGGGAATCTGCAATGGCTTTCAGATTCTTTGCGAAGCCGGCTTGCTGCCGGGCGCCTTAATCAGGAATCGCGACCTCCATTTCATTTGCGAACACGTGTTCGTGCGCGTCGAAAGCTCTGACACACCGTTCACCAACGAAATGACGGCGAGGTCAACGTTACGAATTCCCATTGCGCACGCCGAAGGCAATTACGTGTGTGACGACGAAACTTTCGCGGAGCTGCAGCGCGAGGATCGGATAGTCTTTCGTTACTGCGATCAAACCGGCGCGGTAACTGACGCCGCGAACCCTAACGGCTCGCGCGATAATATCGCCGGCATCTGTAATCAATCGCGTAACGTGCTCGGCCTGATGCCGCATCCGGAACGCGCCTGTGAAGACCTGCTCGGTTCCAGCGATGGACGTGATATCTTTCGTTCACTTGCAGCCACGCTGGCAGCAGTGGCCTGACGCTCTTCGTTTTCCAATACAAGCCCTCGGAGAAATCAAGATGAGAAAAAATCCCGCCTGGCTCGCAGCCGGCCTCCTCGTATTTGTCGTCATCGCTTGCAAGTTTTCTGGCGGCACGAATTCCAACTCCGGCTCCAACTCGGGGCCGATCAGCAAGATTACGATGGCGAAAGACAATGGCAGTGGCGACCCCGGCGACGAGACCAATACGTTCAGTCCGGGTGATCACAAACTGCACTGCCTGGTTACCTTGAAGGAGCCAAAGGAAGGAACCAAGGTCACGTTTCTTTGGTGGGTTGTCGACGCCGGCGGCATCAAGAATCAGATGCTGAAAGAACTCGACTACACGACTGAGGAAAACGTAAAGGTCGTGCACGGCAACCTCTCGTCAACGCGCGATTGGCAAAGCGGGAAATACAAAGTTGAAACGCAGATCAATGGCGTGTCGGCCAGAACGGTAAACTTCACCGTCGAGTAGCTGAGTAACAACCTTCTAGAAACGATATGAAACGACTTATTCCGTTCGCGCTGATAGCTATCGTGTTGGCCGCGGGACTGCTCACCGCGCGCTACCTTCAGAATGCGCCGGCTGAACCACCGAAGCCGACTCCGTCAACCACTCCAACTGCGTCGCCGGCGGCGACGGTCAGCACCGCCGAACCTGGCGCCGAACCCGCTCACTCGCACGGAGACGCGAATGCCCTGATCACGCTCGAAGAGTTTGGCGACTTCGAATGCCCACCCTGCGGCATGCTGCATCCAGTTCTGAAGGGCCTGGAAACTGAATTTGGGCCGTCGAAGATCCGCATAGTTTTCCGTGAGTTTCCGCTCGTGCCTACGCATGCGCATGCGCTCGCGGCCGCACGTGCCGCTGAAGCAGCGGGCATGCAGGGGAAATTCTGGGAGATGCACGACATCATTTACGAGCACCAGAAAGACTGGCATGAAGCGTTTGATGTGCGCCCGATCTTTGAAGGTTACGCCGGCAAGGTGGGTTTGAACCTCGAACAGTTTCGTCAGGATCAGGCCAGCGAGGTCGTCGAACGCCGCATCTTTCTTGACGGCAAACGGGCCCACTCAATGGGCGTAACG
>JBKPNP010000934.1:0-1700 GCA_046732775.1 Acidobacteriota bacterium | reverse complement strand
TGTTCGGCGCCCTGGATGAGATGGCTACGAATTGGATTCTTTCAAAACGTCGTTACAAGCTCGCGCCGATGGCGGATCAAGTGCTCGACATTTTTCTCAACGGAGTCAGCGCGAAATGAATCCGATGACGGAAGCGCCCACTGTTCTCAACGATGCGAAGATCGGATCGTCAGGCGAGCGCGTGCCTTTGCACGAAGGTGAGCCGACGACGTTGGTGGAGGTCTTCGAGCAGGTTGGACGCGCACATCCGCGCCCTGACACGTTGAACTACAAGAAAGACGGCCAGTGGCTTTCGATATCGTCCGGGGAATTGCTCACGCGCGTTCATAACATTGCCGCCGGACTGCATTCTCTCGGGGTGCGACGGGGAGACCGCGTGGCGATCCTTTCGGAGAGCCGGCCGGAATGGACACTCACTGACGCCGCCTGCCTCTTCGCCGGCGCGATCGATGTTCCTATTTATCCGACGCTCACACCGCCGCAGGTCCGTTACATTTTGCGAGACTCGGGCGCGCGAATCCTGGTAGTACAAAACGACGAAAAGTTTTCGCAAGTGTGTGACGCAGTCGCCGAATGTGATCAGATCGAACAAATCGTTTTTTTTGAGCCGCCTAAAACCGAAGCGGCGCAACGCCTTTCACTCGCGGAACTCGAGACGCGCGGAGAACAGTCGCTGCAGACTGAACCTGAGGTCGTCAATCGGATAGCTCGGGCAATCAAGCCGGACGAACTGGCTACGATCATCTACACCTCTGGCACGACCGGCGAACCGAAGGGCGTTATGCTTACGCACGCCAACCTCGTTTCGAACCTGATCGATTCCTCCAGTCACCTTTCCTTCAAGCACGACGACAGTGCGCTTTCAGTGCTGCCGCTCTCGCACGTGTTGGAGCGGATGGCGATGTATATGTATCTCTACCACGGCATGGCTACTTACTTCGGTGAATCGCTCGAGGCGATTGGCGTCAACCTGCGCGAAGTGAAGCCAACAGTTTTCGTGGGCGTACCGAGAATCTTTGAGAAGATTTTTGCGCGCGTAAAAGAGAAGACTGCGGAGGGTGGGCGCCTGAATGTCGCGATTCTCAACTGGGCCGTTTCGGTAGCGAAGGAACATGCGCGACTGTCGACCCGCCATCAGCCGATTCCGTTCTCTCTAGCAACAAAGCGAAAAATCGGCGACAAAATAATCTTTTCGAAAATGCGCCAGGCGTTAGGCGGTCGAATTCGCCTGCTTGTTTCGGGTGGTGCAGCGCTGCCTGAAGATCTGGCCTTGCTCTACATCGGTGCGGGTTTGCCGATCGTGCAGGGCTACGGCTTAACGGAAACGTCGCCGGTAATCACAGCCGGGGTGGTCGACGACAATCGCGTCGGTACGGTTGGTAAACCGATTCGCAACGTGTCGGTGCGTATTGCTCCGGACGGTGAGATTGAAACGCGCGGACCAAACATAATGCGCGGCTACTACAACAAACCGGAAGCGACTCGCGAGGTGTTTACTGAAGACGGCTGGTTCAAGACCGGCGACATCGGCACCATCGATGAAGACGGCTTCCTGCGCATTACCGATCGCAAAAAAGAACTCTTCAAAACGTCAGGCGGAAAATACATTGCGCCACAACCGATCGAGCAATTGATTAAGGGATCGAGTTTCGTGAACCAGGTGGTGCTGATTGGAAACGGCCGTAAGTTTCCGGCCGCGC
>JBKPNP010000933.1:0-5131 GCA_046732775.1 Acidobacteriota bacterium | reverse complement strand
GACTTCACCAGCAAGCCGCTCATGCCAATCGCGTCCGCCTGATGCTCTTCCTGCGCTTTAAGAATGTTGTCGATTGGCTGCTTGATGCCGAGGTTGATCACCCGGTAGCCGTTGTTCGTCAGGATGATGTCGACCAGGTTTTTACCGATGTCGTGAACATCGCCTTTCACAGTCGCAAGCACGAGCGTGCCTTTCGCCGTGGCGCCGCCCTTCTTTTCCATGAACGGTTCGAGGAAACGCACCGCGGACTTCATCGCTTCCGCAGACTGCAAGACGAACGGCAACTGCATCTGACCACTACCAAATAGATCACCGACGACCTTCATGCCGTCGAGCAGAATGTTGTTAATGATGTCGAGTGGCGGATATGTTTCGAGCGCTTTTGTTAGTTCGTCTTCGAGTCCGATCTTTTCGCCGTCGATGATGTGGTTCTTGAGACGTTCCTCAATAGTGGCGCCCTTAGTTTCCTTCTTCGCGGCCTTGGCTTTGACGTTTTCAAAAAGCGTGGTGAACGCGGTCAGCGGATCGTAAGTACAGACGTCGCCTGCAAACTCGCGCCGGTCGTAGATCAGATCGCGCGCCACCTTCAGTTCCTGTTCACCGATACGATTCAGCGGTTCAATCTTGCTGGCGTTGACGATGGCAGCATCGAGTCCCGCTTCAACGGCGTCGTGAAGAAACACCGAATTCAAAACCACTCGCGATGCGGGATTCAAACCAAACGAGATGTTAGATACCCCGAGGATCGTGAAGCAGCCGGGCAGCTCATTTTTGATGCGGCGAATTCCTTTAATCGTTTCCAGAGCGTTGCGACGGTCCTCTTCAATTCCGGTAGAGATCGGCAACGCCAGCGGATCGAAGAAAATGTCCGCGGCCGGATAATTCAGCTCGCCAGTAGCCTGCTCGTATGCTCGCTTCGCGATCGCAAACTTGCCGTCAGCCGTGCGGGCCATCCCCTCTTCATCGATCGTGCCAATGACGACGCTGGCGCCGTAACGTTTCGCGAGTTCGATAACTTTCGTAAAGCGTGGCACGCCGTCTTCATAGTTGGTCGAATTCAGAATGCACTTCCCGCCGGCGTGCTGCAGGCCCGCTTCCATCTTTTCCCATTCGGTGGAGTCGAACATCAGCGGCAACTTGATGTTTGTCACCAGGCGAGAGGCGAGCTCATGCATGTCTTTCTCGCCGTCGCGGCCGACGAAATCGACGTTCACGTCGAGAATATGTGCGCCTTCGCGTTCCTGTTCTTTGGCGAGTGCGACCAGGCCGTCCCAGTTTTCGGCGTTAAGCAGGTCGCGCATTTTCTTCGAGCCGCTGGCGTTGACACGTTCGCCGACGATGAGGAACGACGCATCCTGCACATAAGGCTGTTGAAAATAGATCGACGAAGCTGAGGGCACGAGTTTGGCATCGCGCTGTTTCGGCGTGATGCGTTCCATCG
This sequence comes from Acidobacteriota bacterium, assembly GCA_046732775.1. Classification (GTDB taxonomy): domain Bacteria; phylum Acidobacteriota; class Blastocatellia; order Pyrinomonadales; family Pyrinomonadaceae; genus PSRF01. The sequence continues at coordinate 3,690 of JBKPNP010000933.1, read as the reverse complement.
CTTCAACGACTAACTTCAGATGTGCCGGTGTCGTACCGCAACAGCCGCCGACCACGTTGACCCCGAAGTCATTCGCGAAGTGAACGACCTGATTTGTAAACGTCTCAGGCGTCTCGTCGTAGTGCATTTTTCCGTCGACAACAGACGGCAAACCCGCGTTTGGTAGGACCGAGACCGGCAGCGGCGAGTTTTCGCAAAGATAACGAACGCTCTCCGTCATGTGGCGTGGCCCGGTGCCGCAGTTCATGCCGACGATATCGATTGGGAACGGCGCGAGCGCAGTTAACGCGGCGGCTATTTCAGTTCCGTTGAGCATCGTGCCGAACAATTCAATCGTCACCTGCGCGATGACCGGAACCCGGACGCGATGTTTTTCGAAGTGCGCAAAGATAGCTCCGAGCGCAGCCTTCGTTTGCAGTAAGTCCTGGCAGGTCTCAACTATTAAAAGATCGACGCCGCCGTCGAGCAGTCCTCTAACTTGTTCAGCATAGGCCGCACGCAAATCGGCGAATCTGATGTGCCCCAGCGTCGGCAATTTACGGCCCGGGCCCATTGAGCCCGCGACCCAGCGAGGTTTGGTGTTGGTAGAGAAATCGGCAGCCACACGTTTGGCGAGACGCGCGGCGAGCACATTCATTTCATAAGCCTTGTCCGCGATATCGTACTCGGCAAAATCGACGGGCGTGCCGTTGAACGAATTCGTTTCCACCACATCGCAGCCCACCTCGAGAAATGCAGCGTGAACGTTTTCCACTGCGTCAGGTCGAGTGACCAGCAGGTTTTCGTTACAGCCTTCGAAGCGCAGACCGCCAAAGTCCTCGAGCGTGAGGTTCTGAACCTGGAGGTTCGTTCCCATCGCGCCGTCGAAGACGACGATGCGTTCTTTTAGAGTGTCGAGAAAATTAGCCATAGTCTGGGACAGAGCGGAACGTCTGTCCTACATTAAAAAGCCTCGCGCTAAACAACGCGAGACTTCACTAGTTCCTGAAGTTTGTGGACCGGCATTTCGCCTTGCCCGTGCTGTTTAGCCGTTTGTTTTACGTGGCCGCAAGTCGCCTTAACTCACCACGTTTTGTTCGGAGGTTATTGAAGCACCCAGCTTAGGGGGTGTCAAGTTTGGGTTTGGCGAAGTGGTCCGCTATTTACGGATTTGCGGTTTACCCATTACCATCACACTCCATGCGGCGCGCCATCTACCCCGGCTCATTCGATCCCGTCACCAACGGGCATCTCGACATCATCGAACGCGGTTGTAAACTCTTTGACGAGATCATCATCGCCATTCTGGTAAATCCGGACAAGCGGCCCTTCTTCTCGATTGAAGAGCGACGCGACATGCTGGATCAGGTGCTGAGGACGATCAAACATCAAAACTGTGTGCTGCGAGTTGACGATTTTGAGGGCCTGCTCGTTCATTACGCCGTCGCTCAGAAAGCTGACGCGATCGTACGCGGCATTCGCGCAATTTCAGATTACGAATACGAACTGCAAATGGCTTTGATGAACCGCAGACTCGAGCCAAGCATTGAAACAGTTTTCATGATGCCGGCGGAAACGTATTCATATGTAAGCTCGCGCCTGGTAAAGGAAGTTTTCCAGCTCGGCGGCGAGCTGGCCGGCCTGGTGCCCGCCGTAGTTGAGGCGCGCATGAAAGACAAAGTTAACCAGAAATAGCCGCCGTCCAGGAACGTTAAAAGTAATGACGACTAAACCCACAACGTCAGAATTCAGAGCGTCGGAGAACGTCGAAAAGATGCAGGCGTCCTCGACACTCGCGGCGATGCAGGCGGCGGAAGCGTTGCGAGCCGAAGGCGCAAACGTGGTCGACTTCGGCGCCGGCGAGCCTGACTTCGACACGCCACAGAATGTTAAAGACGCAGCCGCTGCCGCCATGCAGGCGGGCAAAACCAAATACACCTCGACCGGCGGCACGCGCGAACTGCAACAGGCAATCATTGATTTTTACCAGCAAACGTTTGGGGCGACGTTTGAACGCAGCGAAGTGATGGCGACGTCCGGCGGCAAACAGGCAATCTTTAACGCCGTGGTGACGCTGATAAATCCCGGCGATGAGGTGTTGATTGCGAAGCCTTACTGGGTAACCTTTCCTGAAGTTGTAATCTTCGCTGGCGGCATTCCGGTATTTATCGAAACTGAAGAGACCGGGTTTGTGTTGAGCGCGGAACAAGTGGCGGCGGCAATAACGCCTCGCACGAAACTCATCATCCTTAATTCGCCATGCAATCCTTCCGGCCGTGTAATTCCGCCCGCCGAGTTCCAAAAGATCATGGAGCTGCTTCATGACCGCGGCATCTACGTGATCACTGACGAGTGTTACCTGCGTTTTGTTTATCCGCCTGCTGAAGTGTTCAGCGCCGCCAGCTTGCCTGTCGAACTTCGCTCGAAACTCTGCATCGCCGGTTCATTTTCCAAAACTTATGCGATGACTGGTTGGCGCATTGGCTATGCGCTGGCGCCGCGCGAGTGGACCCGCCAGATGCTAACCGTCCAGGGCCATTCCACCAGCAACTCAAACTCGATTGCGCAGGCGGCAGCAGTGGAAGCATTGATCGGTCCGCAGGAATCGGTCGGTGAGATGTTGGCCGAATACACGAGGCGGCGAAGCTGGCTGCTTAACGCGTGGCGAGAAATCCCAGGGTTGATTTGCAACGAACCGGAAGGCGCGTTTTATGCGTTCCCGAGCATTCTGAAATATCTCAGCGGGGACATAAAGACGTCGGCGGACTTTGCGTTGCGGCTGCTGCGTGAGGAACACACGGTGGTGACTGACGGCGCAGCCTTCGGCGCGGAGGGCTACCTGCGAATTTCTTATGCGACGTCGATGGAGCAACTGACGGAAGGCGTGACGCGAATCAAGCGCTTTGTCGAGAGAATCTCCGCCAAGCTTTAGCTTGTCGTTGGTTTGGAAGATTAACGACAAGCTGAAGCTTGTCGGAAATTACAAAAGGGCGCCGACTGATATCAATCGGCGCCCTTAGTTTTTATTAAGAGTGTTTCTTAATAAAGGTTGAAGTTGTATTCCAGTTGGATGTACATCGAAACGGGACGTCCATCTTTCGTCGCCGGCGTAAAGCGAATTTGACGGGCCGCAGCGATTGCCCGTTCTGTCAGTCCATACGGGAGGCCGGACACGGCACGAATGTTCGTTACCTGACCACCGGACGTGAACACCGCACGCAAGACTACGGTTCCAGTTACCTGATTCTTGCGCGCTTCTTCAGTGTATTGCGGCTCTGGCTTGGAAAGAACGCGAGCCTTTGAGGTCACATCCTTACCACTGAAGATCCTGTTAGGATCACCACCGCCGCCACCGCCACCAGGTCCGCCGCCGCCGTCATTGCGGTCGCCGCCGCCAATATTGCCACCGCGGCCTGGACCGTAACCGCTACCTTCACCCGGTCCCATACCGCCACCGGTCCCACTGCCCATACCGTTGCCGGTACCGGAACCTGACGAGGGCTCAAGATTCTTCGAATCCCGCAAACCATAATTGAGATTGCGCGCATCGGGTGGAATCAACATCGGATCCGCAACGAGTGTAGCTGCGACCGGCAATGCTGGATTCTTTATTGTCGGTGGATGCGGGTCGGGTGCAACTACCTGCGGCACCGTCAAGGAAACTTGTGGAGTTTTACCAAAGGATGCGGGCTTGGCTTCCTGACGTCCGCC
>JBKPNP010000932.1:0-1248 GCA_046732775.1 Acidobacteriota bacterium | reverse complement strand
CGCCAAGCGTGTTGGCGTTCGTGACGTCAGTCTTCAGGATGTACATCGCGAAGTATGCCAAACCCGCAAGCACGGTAACGACCGCACCCCAGCGGAAATACCACAGCGCGCGTCCCAGCAAATCAGGATTAACTTTCTTTTTGGTGTCAGGATCGAGCGCCTTCTGCACCGGCACGTTTACCAGGTTGAAGAAATAGAGCAAGCCAATCCAGGTAATACCGGCGACGAAGTGGGCCCAACGCAGGAAGATGCGAAGGAATGCATCAGCGTTTGGTGGATGAAACAGCTCCTGAAAGAAAGCCAGACTGACGGGGAGATGCACAGTTGACTCGATGAACATTCGGGACCTCCGTGTCTATCACAGGCCTTTAGCCTGTTTGCGTTATCGATGGATGGACTGGCAGAAACGCCGGTCCCTTGTCTTTGGATTACGTCCGAAGATTACACCTGGAACACGGACGACGCAATAACCGCTTAATCAACTACTACTCGTCAAGCGGACGTGGACCCGCATCCATTCCCCGGACGCTTACCTGATTGATTACCTGGACCTTGAGATCATCGTGCACTCGAACCTGACATGACAGGCGAACATGATCGGGCAAATCTGTCTCCATCGCCAGACGGTTGCGCTCGAGTTCGCCCATTTCACCAGGATCGCCGGCCAGCACTTCCACGCGGCAGGTCGTGCAGCGCGCGTTGCCGCCACAGCGATGCAGAATATCGATTCCGGCGTCTTCCAAAACCAGCACCAGCTTCTTTCCTTCCGGTCCGTCAATTTCCTGCGTGCCGGTTGCAGTAATAGCTTCGATCCTTGGCATCGTTTGAGTTACTCCCTTAATTGGTTTGATGATTACTCGATGAATTTGGCACAACGGAAGGGGTTGAGCAAGTGAGGCTGAAATCAGATAGTGCGTCAGTTTGGGAGTGCCTGCGATAGCGGGTGGGTTTTGATTGTAGATTTGCGAGTGCCGATTGTCGATCGGCTTTATTGCGATACGCAAATCCGAAATCGCCAATTGGCAATCGACAATCTAAAGACCCAGCCGCTACCGCAGGTGATACTGACCTCACTCCCTAATTGACGACTACCTGATCAGTAGCGGGCGGAGGTCGATTTGATCAACTCAGCTCGACCTCCATGTAGGTGACAACGGCGGCCGGATTCTCGTAGTAAGGTTCGATCTCTTTGAAGCCCAACGCGCGGTACAGGTGAACAGCGCGACCCATCTTGTCCGGCAAAGTGTC
>JBKPNP010000931.1:0-11580 GCA_046732775.1 Acidobacteriota bacterium | reverse complement strand
CCTTGCCGCACCATCCGTAACCGACCACCACGATGTTTCGGCCTGCCAGCAGAATGTTGGTGGCGCGGATGATTCCGTCGAGGGTTGATTGGCCGGTACCGTAGCGGTTGTCAAAGAAGTGTTTCGTTTGCGCATCGTTTACCGCGATAGTCGGGAAAGTAAGCACGCCGGCCGTTTGCATCGCTTTCAGGCGTTGAATGCCGGTGGTGGTTTCTTCAGTCGAACCAATCAATTCCTTGACCTGATCGCCTCGTTCTTTAATCAGCGTGGCCACGACGTCTGAACCGTCGTCGATGATCAGGTCAGGATGAAAGTCGAGAGCTGTGCGGACGTGACGGTTGTAAGTCTCGGTTGACTCGCCCTTGATCGCATAAACCGGAATTCCCCAATCGGCGACGAGTGAAGCGGCGACGTCGTCTTGAGTGGAGAGGGGATTCGAGGCAATCAACACGGCCTCGGCACCGCCCGCCTGCAGAGCGCGCGCGAGATTCGCCGTCTCGGTTGTGATGTGAGCGCAAGCGACCAGCCTGACACCCTTGAGCGGCTTCTCTTCGTTGAAGCGCTCACGAATCAAACGCAGCACAGGCATTTCGCGTTCGGCCCATTCAATGCGCTGCTTGCCCTGCGCGGCCAAGCCAATGTCTTTCACGTCATACTCGAGCGAGCGTGTTGCACTCATTACAGAATTATCCTTTGTTATTAGTCAGGGATTAAGAAAGGGAAGCCGCCGGAGTGATTAAACTCCAGCGGCGTTGCGAAGCGTTTCCGCCTTGTCTGATTTCTCCCAGGAGAAGCCGTTCTCGTCGCGGCCGAAGTGGCCGTAAGACGCGGTCGCCTGATAAATCGGACGGCGCAGATCTAATTCCTGGATGATCCCGCGCGGCGTTAAATCGAAGTTAGCGCGCACCAGGTTCGCGAGCGCGTTTTCACTGATGCGGCCGGTGCCCTTAGTGTCAACCATTACGGAGACAGGCTCGGCGACGCCAATCGCGTAAGCCAACTGCACCAGACAACGATCAGCAAGGCCGGCGGCGACGATGTTCTTAGCAACATAGCGCGCCATGTAGGCGGCTGAGCGATCAACTTTCGTGGGGTCCTTGCCGGAGAAGGCGCCGCCGCCGTGCGGAGCGTAGCCGCCGTAAGTGTCAACGATGATCTTGCGACCAGTAAGACCGGCATCGCCCTGCGGTCCGCCGGTTACGAAGCGCCCGGTCGGGTTAATGTGAATCTTCGTGTCGCCATCCATCAGTTCAGAATTGACCGTGTGACGAATAACCTTTTCTTCAATCTCTGTTCGCAGTTGCTCAGTGGTTACGCTGTCAGCGTGCTGAGACGAAATCACGATGGCGCTGGCACGAAAGGGCCGGCCGTCGCGATATTCAATCGTGACCTGCGATTTGCCGTCCGGACGAAGATAATCAAGGTCGCCCGACTTACGGACTTCCGATAGGCGGCGAGCCAGCATGTGGGCCAACTGTATCGGCAGGGGCATCAATTCCGGAGTTTCATTACAGGCGAAACCAAACATCAAGCCCTGATCGCCGGCGCCGCCGGTATCCACACCCATGGCGATGTCAGGCGACTGGCGGTCGATCGCCGACAACACGCTGCAGGTATCACAGTCGAAACCGTATTTGCCGCGCGTGTAACCGATTTTCCGGATCGTTTCGCGAGCCACTTTGCCGTAGTCGACATGCGCCTTGGTGGTAATTTCGCCGGCCATGACTACCAGGCCGGTGGTGATTAAGGTCTCACACGCGACGCGGGAAGTCGGATCCTGCTCGAGCGCAGCATCCAGCACGGCGTCGGATATTTGATCGGCGATCTTGTCGGGATGGCCCTCAGTGACGGACTCCGACGTAAACAGGTAACCTGATTCAGTACTCAAGCGAACTCCTTATAGTTAGCACTCGGTAAAATCGAGAAGTGGAAAAAGACCGCGTAATGTAACAGCCACGCTTTCAGAGTGTCAAGGAAGCGTGGGTGATACAGATTGGTAACGCAAACTGTTAGTTTGCGTTTGTTGTTTGGCATTCAACGCTGACGCAAACTAACAGTTTGCGTTACAAGAAGCAGGCCTTGTTACTCCACCATCCGGAAATCGAGCCAGCGCGTGGCAGCTTTTGGAGTGCCGCCCGCGGAGGCATCCGTCACGGTCAGGTGCAGGATGTAATCTCCGGGAGTAAGTATGGTTCCGAGAAACAATCGCCGGGCGACCACTAAACGCGTCATGTCTTTCTGCTGGCTCATGTCCAAGGGCGTTGGATCGCCAATGAAGACCGGTTGTCCGTCATGATAAAGCCTTACCTGAGTGGTGATGTTGGGTTTCTGTTTGGCACTCGCGCGCTTCGGGTTGTAAATGACGCAGGCGAAGTTGAGAAACATGCGGGTGCGGAAACGGCGTGACGCTGGGCCGGCGCCGGCGTCTTCGGTGCCAATCAATCCCTCGCCGCCCGCCACTACGCTCGCCGCACCGGTCGGCGCCGCCTGGGCCGGCGCAGCTGTCGCGTTCGCTGCCATCGCAGTTCGCCCTGACAATAGTGATTTGAGTAAGTCACTCGTCGTCGGTTTTGGCCTCGAGGGAGTATCGGGATTGTTACCGGCAATTACTAAACTCGAAAGCGTCAACTGCTCTTTATTGACATTCGGCACTTCGACAAACTGACTGGCCGATCCGATCCGACCGGAACCAGCGTCACGGACGGCAATTCTCAACAGGTAAGACCCGGGCTTACTAACCGGCACGTTCAACCCGTAGATCATTCCTTCGCGTTGAAACCGTTCCATCGCCTCCTTCGGAACACGAATCTTTTCCATCCGGGTTACCTGATCGATTACCTGGCCGCTTTCGCCAAGCGTGACGCCGATGATGTCGAGGTTCGTTTCAAACAAGCCGCCCGGTTGTTCAGTGAAGGTCAGCTTGTTTGCATCCATCAAGACAACCGATCGCATCGATGAACCGACCGTGGGATCGTTAAGGAAGAACGAGGTGGCCTGCACATCGATGCCGCTGGCCGCGAACGGCGAGAGCAGTGCGGCCATCAATTGTTCAGCACGTGTCCGCGGCTTTCTCAGTCCGTCCTCAGCAACTCCGAGGAACCCACTGCGCGATCGCACCTTTAAATCCGGACGGCCTTTCACTTTGATCGTCCAGTTGTTGTAAGGACGGTTCATGCGCGCAGCGTCAAAAGTAGAATCGTCAGGGCGATAGCCAATCAGGTAATAGCCGCCGATGTCCTCAAGGGCCCGTCGAATGCCACGATTCAGATCGTTGTTATTGAAGACTGCAAGGCCGCCGGTTTCCCGGGTCAGATAACTTAGGCCGTTCTGCCCTTCGAACATTTCGCCGCTACGGTTGCCGAACACCTGCGTGCCCGCGAGATCAGGGGAAACACTGCCGAGCCCGGTCAGGCCGCCAGTTGGACCAGAACCGCTGGGTGCTTGTGCGCCACTCGTATCATCAGCGGAGGTAAAGCCTGTCGGCTGCAATCCGCGGGTATCAATTGCATAGAAAACCACGGAAGAGCGATTCGCGCGATCGACGAGTTGACGTAACGCCTCCAAAACCCGTTCGTTGCGATTAGAGTTGGAAGTGAAGATTGAGATTCCGTCTGAAAACAACACTACGGCTTTTCGACCTGGCAATTGTCGTAAGCCACGAACGACGAAGTTGAGTGCGCCTAAAGTTCCAGCCGTATACAGCGAGTCACGAAACTCATTAATATTCTGCAAGCGGTCGGCCTCCACACCACGCATTGACGATTGTGCCGCAGCCGTTGCCGCGCCCTCTCGTCTACGTCGATCCGCTGTCGATTCCGCCTCATTTTGAAGACTCTCAGTCACCTGATTCTCGAGACGGTCAAGCATGTTGACAGAGGTGAAGGCGCTGAGGCGATTACCCGCAATTGGCCGCACGCGATCGATCGCGGCGTTAAGTTGATCACGATCGTTGGTGAACTGTTGCAGGGCGCCGAGGCCGGCACTGGTGCGAATAATTGCGATGAGATCGCCGGGCTGCATCTGCTGGTCGACATACTTTCGCAGCGCCTGGCGCGTCATTGCCGTCGACTCCGTTGACATCCGCAGATCGTCAACCACGAGTGCTATCGCGCGATGCACCTGGTCCGGACGAAGCTGTTTCATGGGCGCGGGCGGCGTTGCCGCGCGTTCCTTCGCCGTCATAGCCGGCACTTGTTCGCTTGTCGCCGGCGACGACGAGGCAACGGGCGCCGCCTGGACGTAAGAAAAATTGGTGATCGTGCGAGGCTTGCCGTTTTCCGTCAGCTCAAAATCTTCGGCTTTTAAGTCATTAACATGTTTGCCGTTTTTATCAGTAACAACCGCGTCCACCTGCACCAGTTTGGTCGTGATTCGCACCACGTCGTCCGGCATGTCTTCTTGTGGCTCGGGCACACTAGTCGGAGGCGGCGTGGGTTGTTGGGCCGGTGACGGCGTGCTTTGCGGTTGCTGGCAAAACACACTTGTAATCAGGGCGCCAATAATTACGAGGGCAAGGAAACGTTCTCTCATTAAGGGGAAACCTTTCACGGATCGATTAGCGCCGTCCGCGACGGCGCATGCGCGCGCGATGCCTGAGATACCGCGAGTCAGAATGGGGAGAGACTAACAGCCCGGAATCAGGAAAAGTGGATAAGCCCAAAGAGCAGGCATTTTACGCTTTAGTTGCCGCGCAGGGAAAGCAAAACCTTCCGGCAACAACGATCGAAATGAGTTTCTCGCCGTTCCGCACCGGCTGCATTGAGTGTCCCGCTAACTCCGCAAACGCACCAAAAGTTTTTGTTAGCCCCAAGTAGTAATGTCACCTTTCTCCCAAGTTGAAATGTCCCCTTTTGTGGTAGTGAAGCAAGCTAAAGGACGGGTGGAGAGAGCCAACCAAACGCTGCAAGATCGGCTAACCAAAGAACTGCGGCTGCAAGGCATATCTTCAGTGGCCAGGGCCAATGCTTACTTGCCGCAGTTCATCAAGGACTGGCGTACCCCCGCGCTGTGCCGAGTCAGCCCCTCGGCAACTGCAAAGCGAAGAAGTTCTCGACCGGGTGCTGACGCTCTGCGAACGCCGCACCTTATCGAAGAACCTGACGCTCTCCTACAGCAACTTGATCTATCAGATCCAGACTAAGCGTGCGGCCTATACCCCGCGCAACGCCCAAGTTGAAATCAGGGAGACCGGCAGCGGAGAGATCACTATTGCATATAAGGGTCGGCCGTTGGACTACACCATCTACCGGGCGCAGGAACAACACCAGGCAAAGGTGGTGTCCTCCAAGTTGCTTCAGCCGACTGCGGCTCGCGCGGCCGGCCAGCCGAAGCAAAAGCGCGGGCCAGTCCTCAGGTCGCATACCTGGAGGAGTTTCGAATTTACAAAGAATTCGCTCCAGGCCAAGGAGCTTCGCGGCGAGCTCTGCATACTGCGCAAGTAAAAGGTGACATCTCTACTTTGCGCATCTGGGTGACATTTCAACTTGGAGTTTACAACACCAAAAGTTTTCTTGACTTTTATTGTGAAACGGAATAGTGTCCGCGCGTTTCCGTTCTCATTGAATCGATTGGCATTCACGAATGGCTGAATTCTCACGAGCCTGCTGACCTTGCACACTCGCTAATCCAGCCACCCGACTGCGACTTCTTCATCGCTCTTTAGCAGTTCTCATGATCGACGAGACCGACCGACAGCTGTCAGGCTGGATCGGAACTATTCTTGATAAGGTCAATGTCTCGCTTGCGCCGCCCGGACCACCGGACGCCGCAAAAGGCGTTGGCCTCTATTTGATGGAATTGGTTCCCGCGCAAGTAACGCGCGGCGCCCGCCGTCCGCCCGTGCTGATGACGCTGCGCTACCTCGTGACCACGCAGGCGCCCAAGGCAGAAGACGCACACCAAATGCTCGGGGCCTTAGTACTCGCGGCGCTTGATAATCCTGACTTCGAAGTCGAACAGGAGCCCTTGCCACTCTTACTCTGGACCACGCTCGGAACAGCGCCGCGACCAGCCTTTGTGCTGCGCGTTCCGTTCCGCCAGGAACGGCCGGAGAAACGCGCGCCGCTGGTGAGGAAATCGCTCGTCGTCAAACAACTGCCGATGCGCACTTTTGGCGGGCAGATTGTGGGACCAGAAAACACACCGATCATGAACGCGCGAGTGGAAATGCCGTCACTCGACTTAATTACCACCACCGATTCCAAGGGAAGATTCTACTTCTCCTCTGTGCCGGCTGTGTCTGGCGCCAGGCTCTTGATCATACGGGCCAAAGGGCAGGAGTTCTCAATCAACACTCAACAAGCAACCTCTGAAAAGGAACCGCTTGTGATTCAGCTTCAACTGGAGGGATGACATGCCGACCTATTCGACTCCCGGCATTTACATTGAAGAGATTTCCACCGGGTCCAAGCCCATTGAGGCTGTTCCCACCAGCATCGCAGCCTTCATCGGCGTGGCGCCTAATCCCGACGCGCATCTTCACGAAGCGTTCGGCATAAACAACTGGACTCAATTCATCAAGGAGTACTCGGCCGAGGGCGCTGCCAGCACGCCGCTATCGCTGGCCGTTTACGGCTTCTATCAAAACGGCGGGGGACGATGTTACATCGTCAACGTCGGCACCAAGCGGGAACTCGTAGGCGATGGCCGCCAGCGAAGGGGTGTGGAAACGCTCGAGGAAGTTGACGAAGTGGCGATCGTTGCCGCGCCGGGTTTTACCGATGCTGCTTCCTACGACACGATCCTCTCGCATTGTGAAAAACTAAAAGACCGCGTGGCGATACTCGATGCGCCCGAGAACACTGGTAACTTCAATATCGATCAATTGAAGACAGTCGCCGCTTCGGGTCCTGCTAAACCAAAGAAACCAGCAGCCGGAGAAGCTGCCGCTCCCGCTGATACGACGGCCGCAACGCCGGCAGGCGGCGCGCGCGCGCGTACCAGCGACGACGGTTTCGGCTCATTCTATTTTCCGTGGCTTGTAGTTCGTGATCCGTTCTCGCCGAAGGATCTGATCAACGTGGCACCTTCGGGCCATATTGCCGGTATCTATGCTCGCACCGACGCGACCCGCGGTGTTCATAAAGCGCCGGCCAACGAAACTGTGCGCGGCGCGCTCGATCTCACTTACAAAGTGACTCGCGAAGAACAGGGCGAACTCAACCGCCTCGGCGTGAATTGCATCCGCCAATTCGCCACGCAGGGCATACGCGTTTGGGGTGCGCGCACTCTGGCCGACAGCGGCAGTGAATGGCGCTACCTCAACGTGCGCCGCCTGTTCAATCAAATCGAGGAATCGATTGCCAACGGTACGCGCTGGGTCGTGTTTGAACCAAACGATCTCTCGTTATGGAAAGCCATTGAACGCGACGTCAGCGCTTTTCTGACCTTGCAATGGCGACAAGGCGCACTCATGGGCGCGACGCCTGAAGAGGCCTTCTTCGTGAGTTGCAATGCCGAAACTAATCCGCCGGAGGTCATTGACGCGGGCATGGTGGTCACGATGGTGGGCATCGCTCCCGTGAAACCCGCGGAGTTTGTCATCTTCCGCATCGGCCAGGGCGCCGGTGGGGCCGAAACTCAAGTTCAGGGAGGTGCCTAATCATGCCGACAGCAGCAGCACAATCAGCCGGGACATACGTCGATCCTTATCGCGCCTTTAACTTCAAAATTGAAATTCAAGGCGTCACTGAAGGCCACTTCACCGAGGTATGCGGACTCGGCGCCAAAGTCACTCCGATCTCTTATCGCGAAGCCGGCAACAGTCAGGTAGTGCATTACGTGCCGGGGCGGGTTGAGTACAGCGCCGTAACTTTGCGTTACGGAGTGACCCGCTCAAGGGAGCTATTCGAGTGGTTCAAAACCGGAATCAAGGGCCAACTGCAACGCAAGAATCTTTCGATCGTTATGGTCGACGGCGACGGCACCACGGAGGTCATGCGCTGGAACCTCATGAACGCGTGGGTTACCGAGTGGCTCGGGTCGGTGCTGAACGCGAACAGTCAGGAAGTTGCCATCGAGTCAGTGACGCTGGTTTGCGAATCCCTGGATCGCGGCTAATTGAGAATCCTGTTAACGGAGGCTGGTCTTGCGTGTAGCAGAATTCAAAATGAGGCTATTTGTCTTCTTCGCAGACAAGTTGCTGAAGTGGGGTCGCCGCGTCGAGCAGGAAGCAGGGTACGTGCGGCACGACCGTGCGAACACGCATGATCGCTCGCTGGAACCGTTTCGACCAGAGACCGATCGAGAGGCGCCGCCCGAACATTGGGCACGTCTGGTGAAATCTGTCCCACCGCCTCACTGGCTGGAACTACTTCGCCGCGCCGCCGAGGAAGAGCAGTTTTTCAAAGACGGAGCTGCGCAAGAACCTGTGGTACTTGCGGAGCCTGAACGTGAACCCTCAGCTGTTGAGACTTATTCAAGCGAAGAACAGCCGCGCGAATCACCTCCGAAACAAACACCTCGCAACCGTACCGACTATCCGGGCGACCGCCAGCCGATCCGCGATCAATCAAGAATTGTGATACCGGCGGTCACGCCGGCAAGGTTTTTGGATCGGCTGCGCTTTGCGGCTGAACCGCTGCCAACTAACAAACCCGATCCTGTTTACGTGCCGGGGAAACAGCCTGAGGCCGCACAGCCCCGCATGAATTTGGACGGACATCGCGCGCCTGCGAACGAACGAGAAGCGTTTAGGGCACCAGCGGCGGCATCTTCGGCGTCTCGTGGGCAGGCGAATTTTCCTGTGGGCGAGGTGTCGTCTCAGTCTAACTTTCTAAGTTTCGTGGAAGAGAAATCTTCCGCCCCTTCTTCTCCAGCGGCAAGGACAACTAATCGCGTTGAAGCCGCTCAACCGCAGAGCAAGAGCACTGCGCCCGCAACAAGGACGGTTAATCGGTTTGAAGCTGCTCAATCGCCTGGCAAGAACGACGCTGACGTTAGGCGCACAGTTCTTTCAGAGTCACGCGTGCAAACGGAACCGGCTAATCGATCACGTGAAGCGCCAGTTGAAACGGAAACTTCGATTGCGAACCGCGGTCGCTTTTTTTCACCGCGGCCTGGCGACGCATCACGAGCTCTGAAGCCGGAATCTCCGCAGTCCCAAAATCAGCAACCAACAGCTGAGTCGTACGTGGAGTCGCCGTCACGCAGCCGCATCGCGCGAGTCAGTGTCCCGGGTCCAGCCCCGCTCGCGTCTGCCGAATCGTACGTGAAGTTTGATGATCAAATAACCAGCGAGCGGTTATCGGCTCGCCGTGCTGGTTCAGCTGCCTTTCCGGAAGTCTTTCCAGTTCGCAATCAGGCCCCGGAGATATTCAACGAGCTCAAGCGAACACCCGAGTTCTTCAGTGATTTAAAGAAGGACTATTGGCCCACACTGCCGCCTGCACCTGCATTCGATTTGGCCGACGACTTATCAGCGCGGGAGACAGAGGCAGAAACATTGCGGCGTTTGGAACAGGAGCAGCGAGGAACCCTGTGGAGCGAGTAGCTTTCTTAATCGAAGACACGGGCGAGCGCATCTCCTGCATGTTGAACCCAGAGGACATGCTCGTGCAGCGACTCGCGGGCGTGCGCCGTAGACGATCCGCGGGAGGCGTGTTGACGGGCGCCGGCCTCGCTGACGATGCGTTGCTGTTCACCGGTGGTGGCACGACCGAACTACAGCTCAATCTTTTGTTTGACGTCTCACTCGCGGGGTCGTCTGCAAAAGTCAAAGACGTTCGCGACTTAACTTTTCCGCTGTGGCAACTGGCCGAGAACGCCGCTGACGAACAGAATTACGGGCGGCCTCCACTCGTACGATTCGTCTGGGGCAAGAGCTGGAACATCCCCGGCATAGTGGCGGCCGTGGCCGAACGGCTTGATTACTTCGCGCCGGGCGGCGAGCCGTTACGTTCATGGCTCAGCATGCGCTTTCTGCGCGTTGCCGAATCCGTATCAGCAGTCTCAAGAGAGCGACGTGTGCTGCCGGCGTCGGAACTTATTCACGAACTGCCGTCGCAGCCTACAACTCAAACCGGTAGCGCACCCGCCAAGTCAACCCGACCCGAATTCCAATCGCACGAATTGGCGACCGGAGAACGTCTGGACCAGTTGGAATACCGCTTCTACGGACGCTTCGGCCACCCCTCGCTGTGGCGCTGGCTCGCGCTCCTGAATGACGTAATCGATCCGCTTCACATCCCGCCGGGCACGGCGCTGCAGATTCCGCCGCTTTCGTTTTTGGAGGGTAAGAAATGAGCCCCCAATTACAGACGCTGCCGCATCTGGCGGTTGAGATTGACGGAACGGCGCTGGCACTCGAAGACGCCCGAACGTTGTGGGGCGTGCGCGTGCAACAGCGTCTGTCGATGCCCACACTTTGTGAGTTAACGTTCCTCGAACCGACCGAAGGCATATCAAAAGGCGAATTATTCTCGAGCGGAAGCTCCTTGCGCGTGAAGGTAGCAGCGTCCGGTGATTTGCTGTTCAACGGAGAAGTAACCGCTACGGAACACATTTATGAAGCGTCGCGAGGACGGGAAGTGCGTGTGCGTGGTTATGACGTGTTGCATCGGCTGCGAAAACGACAGCCGGTACGAGCACACGTGCAGCAATCCCTGGTCGATCTGATTCGCGAGATCGTGGCCGACCTTGGAGTGACGGTCGACGCCACACTGCCGGGCCCGATGCGGCAGCGCCTGGTTCAGTTTCGTGAGTCGGATTTCGAATTGATGACTGAAGCGGCCGAACGTTGTGGACTGTATTTCACTTTGCGAGACCAGACGCTGCACGTGATCACGCTCGAAGGCTTCGGCGAGGCGGTGCCGTTGCGGCTGGGAACATCATTATTGGAAGCGCGCATTGAAGTGAATGGTGATGCGGCGTGCCGTTCGGTTTCGACGACCGGATGGGACCCATTGCGCGTTGAGCAGCATGAAGGAAGAGCGGATTCGGCCCGCTCCGGCCGAGGTATAACCGCGGCGGTGGAGCCGGCCGATGTGGGTGGCACCGGCGAACGCGTGATCATCGATGAATTGCTTGGAGACGATATTCAGGCCGAAGGCATTGCGCAGGCTGAGCTCGACCTGCGGACGGCGCGCGAAGTGATCCTGCGTGGCGTAGCTGAAGGCAACAGTAAATTGCGTCCGGGCACGCCCGTGGAAATAGAAAATGTGGCGGGCGCGCTCAGCGGTCGCTACGTGCTTACTTCCGTCGATCACAGTTTCGACAGCGTCAAAGGTTTCGTCTCGAGTATCTCCACCGAGCCGCCGCTTTCGCGTCCCCGGAAAGCGGCGCCGACTGCTGCGCTCGGCATCGTTACACACGTGAATGATCCCGAAGGCTACGGCCGCATCCGCGTAAGGCTGCCAACTTACAAAGACATTGAGACTGACTGGATGGGCGTAGTCACGCCCGGTGCCGGTTTGGGCAAAGGACTCCTCGCGCTTCCGGATGTGGACGACACCGTTCTAGTGCTGCTGCCGAACGGCGATCCGGCGAATGGCGTCGTGCTCGGTGGCTTGTATGGCATGTGGAACAAAGACGAATGGGATTGGGGCGTCGAGGACACTGCCGTCAAGCGCTACACACTGCGCA
>JBKPNP010000930.1:0-4894 GCA_046732775.1 Acidobacteriota bacterium | reverse complement strand
CAAACTAACAGTTTGCGTTACAAAAAACGGTAGTTGACCTGAGGCTCTCGATGGAAAAATTATTTATACCCTTGCTGCTCGGCACGAATCGCAAAGAACGCAACAGCGTGAAGCCGGCACGATGGCTAGTTGGAGAAATGGAAAAGCGCGGCGACCTCGAGACGCGGCTGTTTGACGTGGCCGACATGCAATTGCCGCCTGACGATTACGGACAGGCTCTCAAAGATCGTTTTCCCGAATGGCGTGACGCGATTTTGCGCGCAGACGGGTTGGTGATCGTTTCACCTGAATACAATCACAGTTATCCGGGGACTTTAAAAGGGGTGCTCGATCTGATGTTGCGAGAATACGTGCACCGGGCGGTCGCCTTCGTAGGTGTTTCAGCCGGACCGTGGGGCGGCACGCGCGTGATTGAGTCGATGGTGCCGATGGTGCGTGAGCTGGGCCTTGCCGTTACGTTTTCTGATCTCAACTTTCCGAAGGTGCAGAATACGTTCGACGCCGAGGGCCGACTTCTGGATCCGGCATTTGAAAAACGCGCGCAGGATTTCCTGGACGAACTGGTCTGGATGGCCACCGCGCTGAAGTGGGGCAGGGAGAACGTGCCATCAAAGTTCCACCAGATTTAAATGGGACCGCTTTTAATGGTCCCAGTGCCTAAAGTTTTTCTAAACAGCTCAAGCACACGCCGCCAGGCGTCCGTCGCTGCCTCCTCGTCATACACTTCGGGACGCGTGTCATTGAAGAATGCGTGATCGGCGTCGTAACTGACGACTTCAAGCGGTAGATCAAACTTCCGCGCGCCCTCAAGCAATTCGTTTACTTTTTGCGGGTTGATCCAGGCGTCGCGTTTCCCGGCGATGAAGAGCGTTGGCACGCGCAGCTTCTTGAGCGTGTCCTCTTCGGGAATGTCGCCGTAAAAAGGCGCTGCTGCGGCGAACTCACTGATCTCGCAGGCGCTGCGTAGTGCAAACGTTCCGCCCATGCAGTAGCCGGTGATCGCACACTTCTCAACCTTGAACTGGCGTTTCGTCTCAGCCAACGCTGCTCGAATTGTTTCCACGCCGTCGTCCAATGCGAGTTCACTCATAAACTTCGCGGCTTCCTTTGAATCCTTCGCCAGCTTTCCCCGATACAGATCCGGCGCAATGCAGATAAAGCCTTCATTGGCGTAACGACCGGCGAGGTCGCGAATGTGGTCGTTAATGCCCCAATACTCCTGAATTAAAACAACGGCGGCGGTGGCATCGCCATCTGGTCGCGCGACATAAGCGGTGGTCGCGCCGCGACTCGGATTTAAGTTGAGCAGTTCAGTTCTCATGATCGGTAACCTCGCAGGACTTCGGAATAAATTAAGTTAGGGAAAGCAAATTATACGTCGAACAATACGAATCGTTACATGCGGCGGCTGTAGCAGTGCTGTACTTTCTGTTTTTTGTCTGTGTGTGCCTCCGTGATCTCTGTGTCTCTGTGGTGGAAAAGCTTAGCAAACACTCACCACGGAGACACGGAGGACACAGAGTCTACACAGAGGAGATCAAATTGATCCGATACTGGGCTGTTGCGTTCCCTGAAATCAGTGATATAAAACCTGACGCTTTCCAATTTATCCGCGGTCGTCTCCGGTGAACACACTATGAAGTTTCTGGTTGCGGTTCTCGTCATCGTTTCTGCGTTTCCGTTTTCATCGGACGCTCAAAAATCTGAGCCGGCCGAGCTCGTCTTCAAAAACGGCACCATCTATACGGCGAATCAACGACAGCCGACGGCTGAGGCAGTTGCTGTTCGCGGCGGCCGGATTGTTTTTGTCGGCTCAAACGGTGACGCGCAGAAATATATTGGCGCCAGTACGCGAGTGATAGATCTGACAGGCAAGACGATGCTGCCGGGCTTAACGGACGCTCACCATCATTTATCAGGCGTCGGCTTTCGCGAGATGACACTTAACCTCGAAGGCGTCAACAGCCTCGAAGAATTCCTCGCGAAGGTGAAGGCACGGGTTGATGAGAAGCGGCCGGGTGAATGGGTCACCGGGCGCGGTTGGATCGAAACCTTCTGGAAGCCGCCGGTTTTCCCGACGCGCTGGGACCTCGACAAAATCTCCCCAAACAATCCCGTCTTTCTGGACCGAGCTGATGGGCACGGCGCGATCGCGAACAGCCAGGCTCTGAAAATTGCTGGAGTCGACAAGAATACGGCCAGTCCGTTTGGCGGTGAGATCTCAAAAGACAAACAGACCGGCGAACCCAACGGCATGATGCTCGATGCCGCGCAGGATTTGGTCCAGCGTCATATTCCGGCAATCACGGCGGCGGATGCTGAACGAGCTGTGTTCCTCGGCGTGCAGCGCGACGTTCAGCTTGGTTGGACGCAGGTACAGGATCCGGGCGGCAGCTATGCCGAAGTTGAAATCTTCAAGAAACTGCACGACGAAGGGAAGATCAAGCTGCGTATTTACAAAGCGCTTTCGGCGCCGGGAGCTGAAGCGCAGCGGCTGATGCGCGACGGCGCAATTATTGGCGCCGATGATTATCATTTGACCGTCCGCACGCTGAAGCTTTACGCCGATGGCTCGCTCGGTTCACGCAGCGCTGCTTTACTGCAACCATATTCAGACAAGCCTGAGACCTCTGGCTTTCTTACGATCAAGGAAGCCGACTTGCAGCCGTTGTTAGAGGAGGCGCTGCGCAAGGGTATTCAGATAGAGACACACGCGATTGGAGATCGTGGCAATCGTTTCATACTCGATCAATACGAGAAGGCGATGAACGCTGTGCCGAAGTCGGAGTGGAAAATCAAGGAGCCGCGTTGGCGCGTCGAGCACTCGCAAATTGTTAATCCGGCAGACATCCCGCGCTTCGCGAAACTAGGTGTGATTCCCTCGATGCAGCCGTCGCATGCGATAGGTGATTTACATTTTGCGCCCAGCCGGCTTGGCATCGACCGGCTCGCAGGCGCGTACGCGTGGCAGAGTTTTATCAAGTCCGGCTCGATTGTGCCCGGCGGATCTGACGCGCCAGTCGAACGCGGTGAACCGATGATTGAGTTTTATGCCGCGGTCGCACGGAAAGACATGAAGGGGTTTTCGGGTCCCGGCTGGCATCCTGAAGAAGCGGCCACGCGCGAGCAAGCGCTGAACATGTTTACGATTTGGCCGGCCTATGCGGCGTTCGAGGAGAAGCTGCGCGGCTCGATTGAAGTAGGAAAGTTTGCCGACTTCACAGTGCTATCGGCAGACATCATGAAGATTCCGGAGATGGAAATATTGAAAACGCGTTGCCTGATGACGGTAATCGGCGGTGAGATTGTTTACGAAGAGAAGTAGAAAGCCCAAACGATCAGGGAACTTTAGGAAACAGGAATTGGGCCATGATGTACATAACCGCGGCGACCTCAGTGACGGTACCTGCGATTAGCGTCATAAGTACTTCTTTGTCCAGCGAACCAACCTTAACAAAAACTTCGTGCACCAGGTGCATCACTTTGTAATTCAACCAGCCAAAAATCATCAGCAGCACCAGCGTGAAGAAGACTCGTAACCACATCGTCGAACGAATGTTTGCGATTTCTGCTTGTTCGCGCGGACCCAGTTCGTCTCGTTCCAGTGTGGTGAGGCTCTTATCGTTTGTCAGCGCCGGTTGAGTATCCGAAGTTTGTCCGAGATTTCCCAGGCGGACTTCAGGCATTTCCGGAGGGTTCGACATGGCGAGTGTTTAGTGAATTGCTCTGCGGTTTAATCGAGCCAAATTTTGGTCTTCTGTCCATTCGGGTTTTCCAGAATGAAGAAGCGCTGGTCCTGAGAGATTTCAACGACCTGTTTCATCAACGCGACTGCTTTTCGAATTACGCCTTCCTTGGAGGTTTCGCGCAAAGGCCCCATGAGCAATCTGATCATCGAATCCGTCCTCGAATCAAGGTCAATCGTGGTAGTTGGTGATTGCATTAGTTTCCTTTGCCTCTCTGGCTGAATGCTCGAATGTGATAACAGTGTTCGTAGTTTGTGCAGTATAACCGAAACCAATGTTATCTTCACACCGTATCTGCCTCGGCGATCTGGTAAGTTGAAATCTTCGCGTGCCCGTCTTTCTGTCTGTGTAGCTGTATCCGGAATAATTCACAACTAAAGATGCAAGCGAAACGCTTGTGCTCCAGTCAAGCATGGAGACAACGAAAGCTCCCGAGCGACGAGTCGAGAAATCCAATTAGCATTTTGAAACTCGCGCGCGGGGTGAGCTTGAGCGGTTTTTGTAACGTGATGGAAATGATTGCTAAGCGAGGTTTGCCTAAGTGAACTTGAATAGACGTCAACTGCTCGGAAACGGATTGAAGGCGGGCGCGGGATTCGTCGCGGTGCATCAGCTTGGTTTCGGGCGTACCGCTTTCGCGGCGACGGCCACTCAGCGTGATAGTGCACGTTACGCTGCCGCTTACCAAAAGTTAGACGAGTTTGTCGTGCGCCATTTGGCTGACGTCGGCGCTCCGGGATTGACGTTGGCACTCGTCGATCGCGCCGGCGTATTGCGCACTTCGCAGTACGGTTTTGCCGACGTTAAAGCCGGTATCAAGGTAACGCCGCAAACACTATTCGAGATTGGTTCGATTTCGAAATCGTTCGTAGCCATCGCAGTCTTGCAGCTCGCCGAAGAAGGCAAAATCGATTTGCAGAAACCGGTAACAAATTACTTGCCGTGGCTCAAGTTCGATTCAAAGTTTTCTCCGATTACAACGCATCATCTGTTGAGTCATACCTCCGGGCTTTCCGGCGTGCCGCTCCTGAACCGGATTGTGGCAACTACGCTCCGCGTTGGTTTTGAGCCGGGCACACAATGGGTATATTCGAATATTGGTTACGCCATCCTGGGCTTCTTGATTGAGACGGTGGATAAAAAACCGT
>JBKPNP010000929.1:0-8534 GCA_046732775.1 Acidobacteriota bacterium | reverse complement strand
GGGCGCAGAAATGGTTGCGGGGTTAAAAGTCGCAGTCGTTCCGGCGGGCAATCCGGTTGCGGCGAGTGAAATGCTGGAGTTGAAGTTGCCGGAGATCGTTGTCGAGACTTGTGCGTTAACGGAGCTGCCTTGCTGTGTACTCAAACTCGACGGAGAAACAGCTATCGCGAAATCATCAGCTGTCGACTTAGTTACGTCTAGCGCGAAGTCGTCGATGATGAAAGAGGTCTGCAGTCCCTGGTCTTCAGTGCCGACCAGATAAATTTGAATTGTCTGACCTCTGTAAGCCGAGACGTCGAGCGCTGTCTTGCTGTAGGGAGCTTTGGGACTGAGATTCGAAAAACTCGCGAGCGTGGCAATCGTAGAGCCGACAGAGTTGCGAATCTGAACTGAAAGCTTGTCGTAAGCGACAGTGTTGGACGTCTCAGCCGTGTAAACGTAGATCCAAAATGAGAGAGTGGCTTTCGTCGCGCTGCCGGGAATGGAGACCTGCTGGTAAAGCGTGTCGGTATGGGGAACGCCGAAGCCGTTCATCCATGCTTTCCATGAGCCGGTGCGCGCCGGCTGCAAAGTTGAATTATCGATAACTCCGCTCGTCGCGATCCAGGGTGTAGCGTTGAGTCCGTTTTCAAAACCCGGGTTGATAAGCAGCTGCTGAGCAGAGTCGCCCGCGGACGTGACCGTCAGGTCAACGTTTGCGGTGTGCGACTTATTACCGCCGGATCCGGTTATTACGAGGTTGTAGGTTCCACTCGGTGCAGCTGAACTGGCTGTAATTGCTAACGAGGCTGAGCCTGACCCGGGAGCGGCGATGGCGGATGGATTGAAAGTGGCGCTCGCGCCGGTTGGCAATCCAGTGACGGAAAGCGCGATGTTCGAGTTGAACCCGCCGGTGATTGACGTTGTGACGGTGACTGCTGTCGCTCCGCCCTGGGCGACGCTTACGTTCGCAGCGGAGGCCGCGAGTGAGAAGTCGTTGCCGGGTGAGAAGACGATATCGATAATTGGATGAAGCTCGATCCCATTCGGCGCTACGCCCGTTTGTCCAGCCAGATAATCAAAGAATCCCACTCCGGTTATCTGAACCTGCACGTTTGCGGTCTTCAACGTCGAAGTTGCCGAATATCTTGCATCGAAATCCGCCCGTGCCCGCAGGACGCCGCTGTAAAAAGGGCTGCTTGGACTCATGCACGCCGGCGAGGGAATTTCCGCGATCATTTGATGGCCCAACCCATCGACCAGCAACAGATGGTAATCGGAGTCTGCCTGCTTTTGGTATTGCTTGAGCGTGGCATTGACGACCCAGACCGTCGTCTCCGTTGGCTGCACGCGATTGTTGTCAGGGATGGACACTGGAACCGGCAGGCTCGTGAGGTAGGCCAGCGTTGTAGCAGTTGCAGAACCAATGTTGACGAGACTTGCGTCTGCGTCGCGACCGATTTTGACTGACCAGCGCTCTCCGCCGCATTGCGCCTGGACCGCTGCCGAAAGTGAAACCGCGGCCGCGCAACCCAGCATCAGCCGCAGGCAAAGCTTTGCGAAGTTCATGTAAACGAATGCCCGGTATTGATGGAACGAAATGGAATTCTCTGAACTTAGACGCCCAATTGCGCGCGATTTCCAGTGGACAGGCAGACTGGTCGGCACCGCAGAGAAGGGCCTGCGCGGGTTACTGATTTCGATGTTTGAGGAACGTGCTTGAAACTATCTTGCCAACGTGGTGGGAGTACGCGTGGGATCGCTGCCGGCTATGGTTCGACCAACCCTTTCTTTATGTTTCGCTGCCAGGCTTCGTAATTTCTGACGCGGCGCTTTGCCTGTTTCCGCGTTAATTGAAGCTCATTAGCAACGGAATCTATTCGAGCGGTGCGGTCCTTCTTCTTGTCATAACGGTCGCCGGGAGCACGCAGATAAATCTGGTAAGCACGTGTCCATTCTGATTTGATATCGGCAGTGGCCTGTTTGCCACGTTGTTCTGGCATATGTGGTTCCTTCGTTAGGTTTGCGAGTAGAGATGGCGCGATTCTAACAGCCAAGGCAGCAGCGCGAAAGCATAAAAATGAAGCGCTGTGTGTGATGAGGGTAGCGTGTCAGCTGCAATTTCGGATTGTCCGGAGTACCGCTGTCAGCGCCATCCACGAGCAGCGCCTTAAAGCGGTACTCCAAACTGGAAATTATTTCTTGGCGGCTCTGCGTCGCTGCGGCTTGCCTTGCGAAGATTCGTCCGCTTGGTTGTTTTCAGTGTTTACCGTAGCACCGGCCTGAGCGGCCCCCGCCTCGGCGGCGCCTGTGACTGCTCCTTCGGCGGCGCCTGCAGCGGCACCGGCGAACACAGCCTTTAATGCGTCCTTGGCTTTCGTCAGCAGTCCACGTGAAGCGCGCTTCTTACCGGATTTCCGAGTAACGCCTTTTTTCGCTGCGGTCTTCTTGCCAGACGATTTGCTTGCCGTTTTCTTTACTGCGCCGACCTTCTTTTTCGCGGAGCCCTTTGCGGACTTCTTCGACGCTGATTTGCCCGATTTCTTTGCAGCTTTTCTAGCTGGCATAGTTTCCTCCACTTAAAATTAAATCCACAAGAAGCAACGCTCCCCCACTAGGAAGAAGCGTTGCCTGCTGTGGACGATGCTCTGACGTTGCCGTCAGGGCTCTTTGAGAAACCCGCTCGCGGGAGCATGGTTCCTATCTTGTCCAAACACTACTCGACGTTTTGCCGCCGAGCAGTGCGGCGACCCACAGTCGCGTAAATTAACTAACGGCCAAACGCCGTTAGACAGCTCGCCGTCCGGAGACGAGGTTGATGATGAACACAATCAGCGCGATCACGAGCAGCAAGTGGATCAGTCCACCGCCAAAGTGACCGAGAAATCCGATTAACCAAAGCACAAGCAAGATCACAAGAATCGTCCACAACATGGGTTTCTCTCCTTTGAAGTCAGTTAAAGATTTGTTCGCTTGAACGCTGGGTCGAGGAGCAATGACCATGCCAAGTTTGCCGGCGGCTAGCACATCGTCAATTTTGTTTAGGAAACCAGGTCTATGTCTGGCGGCATCAAGAATAACGGAGCGACTTGCGGCGGAAGTGTGCATCAGAACCGTTCGGTACAAAGAGCCGCGCACCTGTGGGATTGCGCGGATTTGATTCAAACCGCTGCAAGTCTTAGTTCTTCCACTAGTTGAACATGGAAAGGCCTTGACAAACTGCCGAACTGTAACTATATTGGTTACAGACAAAAAGCCTTAGATTTCGAAAAATATGTCAACGAGTAGTAGGTTTGCGGTAGCGGTTCACGTTCTTTCCTTGATGGCGTGGGCTGATGACGAAACCCTCAAATCAGAGCAGGTGGCCGACAGTGTTAATACAAACGCTGTTGTCATCCGCCGAATGCTGTGCGAATTGGCTGAATCGAAGCTTGTTGTTTCGCAAACGGGCGCGATGGGCGGGTCGCGTCTGGCACGTGAACCCGAGCAAATCACGCTATTGGACATTTACCAGGCTGTTGAAAGCCGTGGCGTCTTCTCATTACATCGCCATCCGCCTAATCGTGATTGTCCGGTTGGCGTGAATATCGGACCGGTTTTGAACGAAGTGTTGGACGAAGTCGACACCGCGGTTGAGAAAGTATTGGCGAACATCACGATCAAAGACGTCGTTTCGCGCCTGAAGCCGTGCGTTAGCACCAGCGTCAGCAAGCGGAAGTTGACGAGCAAACAACCTGTGATGCAGGCCAGAAACTAGTCGCCGTCGTGGCTCGTATATTTGTTTGATAGTTGGGCGCAATAATTTGTAGTGATGCGGGTCCGCAGTTGGCTCGCATAAATGAAAGGACGGTTTTCAATTGAGCAGGCTTCAGAAAGATTCTGACGGAGTTGAGCCAATGGATTCGGTTAAGCCGAATTTCTCGGGGGCTCATGAAGAACTCCTGGAAGATGCAGTTTCGATCGAAGATATCGACGAGGTACTGGAAAAACTCGCGACCGCCGGCATTTCCGGAACTGAATCCGACGAGCCGGTGATAGGCGAGCCATCATCCTCAGCGCAACAGGCTGAGGACGACGATGCTGGACCGGAGGAAATGGAGCTGGATCTCTCCGCGGGCGAGTTGGATAAGACTTCAGACCCGGTTCGCGTCTACATGCGTGAGATGGGGGTGGTGCCGCTTCTTAAACGCGAACAGGAAGTCTCAATCGCCAAGCGAATTGAGTGGGGACAGAAGCGCGCGCAAAAGGGGATTACGCGATCGCCCATGGCTGTCGCCGAGCTTTTGAAAATTGGTGAAGAGCTGGAAGCGGGCTCTATCGGCATTCGAGACGTGGTCATCTTTTCCGATCAGATGGAAACGGAGGAACACGAGGACAAGACCGAAGAGTATTTGGCGTGGACGATCGAAGGCATCAACAACATCCGCAAACTCTATAAGCGCGGGCTGAAAGAACTAGCTCAACTAAATGCCGAGCAGAAGCTGCGACGCGGCAAAGCTTCAAAGAAATTGACGCGACTACGTCGTAAAGTTGCGCGCACTCGTCTCGAGATTGTTCATGAAATTGGGCAGCTTCATCTGAAGGAAGCTATCAGGCAGCGTTTGATCACTGCGATTGCTTCCATGCACCGTGAGACCCGAACTCTCGAGCGCGAAATTGAAGCACAGAATGCAAAGCTGACCAAAAAACGGATCAAGGCTGACGAAGTTAAAGAAATCAAGAAGCAGATTGCCGCGTGCAAGCGCCGTTTGAAAGACATCGAAGCGGAACATCACGTATCACCACTCGAGATCAAGCGATCTCATCAGATGATTGTGACTGGTGAAGCGCAGGCGGCACAGGCGAAGCACGAATTAACTGAGGCTAACCTGCGACTCGTTGTCTCGATTGCCAAGAAATATCAGAACCGCGGTCTGCAGTTTCTCGATCTGATTCAGGAGGGCAACCTCGGTCTGATGAAGGGCGTGGACAAGTTTGAATGGCGGCGTGGTTACAAGTTTTCAACCTACGCCACCTGGTGGATTCGGCAGGCGATTACGCGTGCCATCGCCGATCAGGCGCGCACCATTCGCATTCCGGTTCACATGATCGAAGTAATCAATAAATTGCGGAACACTTCGCGTGAACTGGTGCGTGAATTAGGGCGCGAACCTACAACCGAAGAGATCGCCAAGAAAATGGGCATGTCTGTCGAGAAGGTCAGCAAGGCCCGAAAGCTCGTGCAACAGCCGGTTTCGCTCGAAACGCCGATTGGCGAAAGCGGAGATTCACAGCTAGGCGATCTGATCGAGGACAAGTCGAGCACCAGTCCCGCGGAACGTGTGATCACTTCAAACCTCCGCGAGATAACCGGCGACGTATTGCAGACGCTGAGCCCGCGGGAAGAGCGGGTGATTCGTATGCGATTTGGACTCGACCGCGAAGGTCATGAACGAACTCTTGAAGAAGTTGGCCAGGACTTCAACGTTACGCGCGAGCGTATTCGTCAAATCGAGGCAAAGGCGCTGAGGAAACTTCGCCACCCGTCGCGCGCGCGTGTGTTGAAGAGCTTCATCGAAGGACAACGACAGTAAGTGTATTCCGGAGGCGTATTTCCGCCCGGACAAAAAATTAGACGTAAGGCAGAGGAGATTAATGATGAGTGAGAGAGTTTCGAGTGTTACAGACAGCTCCTTCGAGAAGGAAGTGCTGCAGGCAAGTAAACCGGTGCTGGTGGATTTTTGGGCCGAGTGGTGTGCGCCCTGCCGCATGTTGGCGCCGACCATTGATGCTATCGCCGAACAATTTGGCGCGAGCGCTGGCGTGGTGAAAGTGAATGTCGATGACAACACTTCCACGGCGCAACGCTACGGCATCAAGGGCATTCCGACGCTGATTCTTTTCAGTGGCGGCAAAGAAGTTGAACGAGTGGTGGGCGCGACGAGCAAGGAATCGATCTCGCGTATGATCGAGAAGCACGTCAGCGTAAGCGCGTAAGCGGCTAGTTCAACTAAATAAAAGCGAAAGGGGAACCAGCAATGGTTCCCCTTTTTGTGTCCGACAAACTTCAGTTTGTCTTCAGATCTCCGACAAACTTCAGTTTGTCGTCTTTAGTTTTAATCAAGTCGTGAATGCTAATGCCTGATTCGACAAACTGAAGTTTGTCGGACATGTTTGTCGGACAAAGTCACAAGCGGCAGATTAACAACTCGCGTTCATAGATTGCTTCCGGCGGCAGGCGATCGTGCAAGTCGAGAAATAGTTCTTCGTGTCCGAGCACTTCATTACGCCAAGCTTCACGATCGAAAGCCTGTAGGGCCTCAAATTTTTCTCGGGGAAAGTCCAGGCCTTTCCATTCAACGTCATCGTAGTGGGGAACCCAGCCGATCGGCGTTTCCTTACCTAAGGCGCGGCCGCGCGCGCGATCGACAATCCATTTCAGTACGCGCATGTTCTCGCCGAAACCTGGCCACATAAACGCGCCGTCCTCGTCCTTGCGGAACCAGTTCACGTGGAAAATGCGTGGCGTTTCGCTGAGCGACCGCTGCATGCGGATCCAGTGCCGGAAATAATCGCCCATGTGGTAACCGCAGAAAGGCAACATCGCCATTGGATCACGACGCACCTTGCCGATCGTGCCGGCTGCCGCCGCAGTCATCTCGGATCCCATGGTCGCACCCGCATAAACACCGGCGCTCCAATTGAACGCCTGATAGACGAGTGGCATTGTTGTCGCGCGACGCCCGCCGAAAATGATCGCGCTGATGGGCACACCGCTCGGATCTTCCCACGCCGGATCGATAGTGGGGCACTGTCTTGCGGGAGCCGTAAAGCGCGCATTTGGGTGAGCCGCCTTTGCGCCGGTCTCTTTAGCTATTTCCGGCGTCCACTTGTTGCCTTGCCAATCGAGACATTCCGCGGGCGGTTCATCAGTCATGCCTTCCCACCAAACGCCACCTTCCGGCGTCAGCGCCACGTTCGTAAAGATGCTGTTCGTGGCGAGAGTGGCCATCGCGTTTGGATTAGTCTTGACCGACGTGCCGGGCGCGACACCGAAGAATCCAGCTTCGGGATTGATGGCGCGCAACATCCCGTTTTCGTCCGGCTTAATCCAGGCGATATCATCGCCCACTGTCCAAACTTTCCAACCTTCAAAGCCATCGGGTGGGATCAACATCGCGAAGTTTGTCTTGCCGCAGGCGCTGGGAAACGCCGCCGTCACGTAGGTCTTGTCGCCCTTAGGATCTTCGACGCCCACGATCAGCATATGCTCGGCCATCCAGCCTTCATCGCGCGCAATGTTTGAAGCGATGCGCAACGCGAAACACTTCTTACCGAGCAATGCGTTGCCGCCATAGCCCGAACCGTATGACCAAATTTCACGAGTCTCGGGGAAGTGCACGATGTACTTCTCTTTGTTGCACGGCCACGGCACATCCGCTTCACCGGGCGCTAGTGGTGCGCCAACCGAGTGCATGCACGGCACGACGCGCTTGTAGTCTTTATCGATCTCGGCGTAGATGGCCGAGCCGATGCGCGCCATGATGCGCATGTTGACGACGACGTACGGCGAGTCAGTTAACTGCACGCCAATCTGAGACATCGGCGACCCGACCGGTCCCATACTGAAGGGAAGTACGTACATGGTACGTCCCTGCATGGAACCCTGAAACAAGTCTTTGAGTTTGCGCCGCATTTGAAACGGCTCTTCCCAGTTGTTTGTCGGTCCCGCGCCGTCTTTGGATAGCGAACAAATGAACGTGCGATCCTCAACGCGCGCGACGTCGTTCGCGTCGGAACGTGCGTAGTAACAACCAGGCCACAATTCTTCGTTCAGCTTGGTGAAGGTGCCGTTCGCAACCATCATCGCTTTCAGCGCTTCGTCTTCTTCCTGCGAACCGTCGACCCAGTGAATCGCCGCCGGCTGCGTAAGCTGCGCCATTTTCTCGACCCAACGCAGCAGATGTTCGTTAGTGCTGAGCGGAGTTGAAGGATCGCGCGCCAGTGCTACCGCACCGGCAGTCGCCGCAGTTACACCGTCATCATGAACAGTAGTCATCAGTAGCCTCGTGTTTATGGGTAGTTATGAGTTGATAGCTTCGCGTAGATTTTGAACGCAGTGACGATGAAAAGCAACAGCGGCTACCACGCGTAGGTGCCATAATTTGTAAAGCAAACTGTTAGTTTGCGATGATTCAATGACTCTCAACGCGCACGCAAACTGGTAGTTTGCGCTACAACATCAACCCAGCGCTCCATACCACTCTGTTTTATTCGGAAACGCCGGCCAGAAGTTGCCAGAACTCAGGCAGCGACACCCCTACCGAATCGCGTGCACTGTCGATCGTTGAAGGTCCGTCTGCTGAAAGCGCCGCTATGGCGCAGCTCATCGCGATGCGGTGATCGTTGAACGACGAGAGCTGAACCCCGTTGAGCTTGGCGCCACGCTTCAGTTGCCATCCGCTTTCGTGTTCCTCGATCGACGCGCCCATGCGAGCGAGGTTCGTAACGGTCGCGGTGATTCGATCCGACTCCTTCACCCTCAATTCGCTCGCATCGCGCAGTTCCATCTCACA
>JBKPNP010000928.1:0-1942 GCA_046732775.1 Acidobacteriota bacterium | reverse complement strand
GGAAGACGGCGTCCGGCAGGAACTCAAACGCAGCATTGGGCAGTAAAGCAGTGGTGGGGGTATCCGGCGCTGACGCGTGCTCAGATAAATCTTCCAGCAGACTATTGGAGTTTTGCATGACGATAATCGGAAGGGCGGGCGCGAAGCCAAGGAGGGAAACCGCTCGAAGCGGGCAGGGGGATAGTAGCAAATTCCGAGGGACGGCGGCCAGAAAATTGTTTAGCCCGGACAAACAAATAGGGCGTGTCCCTGTTTAGGAACACGCCCGATTTTGTTGTTTTGGCTACGTTTCCTTAGAACTGGAAGCGAGCCGCCAACTGAACCTGACGCTCACGGAACAGAGTGCTGTCAGCACCAGTCACAGTCTGGAATGGAGCGTTTGGAATTAAACACTGTGCGGCACCGCCCGTGCAGGCCGTGCTGAAGGCGTAAATCGTTGTGTTTACACCAGTGACCTGCGTGCGATTGAAGACGTTGAAGCCTTCAGCCAACAACTCCAGTTTCGTACCTTCGGTGATGCTGAAGCGGCGCGAAATGCGCATGTCCAGATACCAAATGTTCGGCTGTTTGTAGTAGTTACGCGGGAAGAACGCAAAACGGGTCGAGCCGCCGGAACCGTTTACGCCGCCACCCGGCGTGGTGTTTGATGCAAAGCCAAAAGCCGTCGGGGTAATGCTGCCGGTGAGATTGCTGGTGAACCGAGCGCCCGAAAATGCGTTAAAGATCGGAGCGAACGTCCAACCATTAAGTATCGCGCGGCTGGTGCCGGAACCACCCTTGAAGTCGGTGTTGTAAACAACGCTGGCGACAAACTTCTGTCTGCGGTCGAATGCTGACAGACCATTCTCACCCGCCTGGTCAAACGCGTTGAAGGGCAGGTTGTTTGAGCTAAACGTCACCGAGCTTTGACCGTTGTCCTGGGCTCTGGAGAGCGTGTAGCTGGTCTGGAACTGCAAACCGTCCGTCAAGCGACGATTGGCCTGCAGCACGAGCGCGTGATATTTCGAAACCACGTCGCTGCGAACTTCCGTCAACTGAAGGAAGCCAGCCACTGGACGGGGGCCGGTAAAGATCGGCGTGGTGTAGATGGCGCCATTAGCCGGACCACCAATAACCGGCAATTGCACGACTCGGGTCGGCGCCGGCAGGTTGGTGTCTACGAAGTTGGGAAGCGAATTTCCGAAGCTGCCCAGATAGGAAGCTGAAACCACGGTGTTGCGGGCGATCTCTCGCTCGAAGATGAAGTCCCACTGATGAATCTGCGGGAGTTGGAACTTCGGTGAAAAGAACTGAACCGCACCGACCGGCGGATTAGAAGCCGGTATCAGGTTCGGATAAATCGGCAGCAACGCGCAGTTATCTAGCGAAGCTACTGCTGTTGTGCAGCCCGGCGGCGGATTGGTGACGCTGGTTGAGAACTGACGCTGACCGCGATCCGTACCAACACCGGTATTCACAAGCGTGTTGTAAACCGTGGAGTTGATCACGCGGCCGTAGTAGATACCCCAGCCACCGCGAATGCTGGTTTTGCCGTCGCCGGAAAGATCGTAGGCAAAACCGACGCGCGGGCCAATGTTGTTCTTATCGTTTACCACCATGCGGGTCTGTGGCAGAACCGGGTTTTCGTTAATTTGATCAGGATTTCTCTGATACTCGTAACGAAGACCGAGGTTTAGGGTAAGCCGCGGAGTTATGCGCCAGTCGTCCTGCACGAAGTAGTCCAGGTCGGTGGTCTTCATCGTCAAACCGAGAACTCCAAATCCCTGATTAAAGTTACCGGCGTAGCACTTGCCGGCGCGACGTGTCGAGCCGAAGCACTGACCATTGGTGCCACCCGTAAGTGCGCGAATCGCGCCGCTGGTCTGGAAGTTGGTGTAGTCGATGATGAAGTCAGCCAACCCATTGGCGCCCGTGTAGTTGAACTCACCACCCGAAAAGCGCA
>JBKPNP010000927.1:0-10293 GCA_046732775.1 Acidobacteriota bacterium | reverse complement strand
GTGCAGTTTCATCCGGAGTCGATTCTGACCGCCGCGGGGAAACAACTCCTTCGCAATTTCCTTCGGTTGTGAAGCAAGGTTAATGGTTTATTTTGAGATCCTTTATGTAGCCTCTGTGTCTCGGTGGTGAGATTTGTTTTCCACCACAGAGACACAGAGATCACGGAGTTGGCACAAAGAAAAACTGAAATTGGCACCACCGACGGAATTACTTGGCGCCTTCGAGGTCGGGCTCAACGGTGTTAGTTTACGAGCATCATGACGTTACCAATCAAACCACCCTTCCTGCCCATGGAAGCTCTGTTAGTCAGCGAAATTCCCGCCGGCGAACATTGGGAGTATGAGCCGAAGTGGGACGGCTTCCGCTGTCTCGCTTTCCGCGACGGCGACGATATTGAGTTGCAATCAAAATCGGGCCAGCCGCTCGCGCGTTATTTTCCGGAAGTCGTTGAAGCCCTGCTGAAGTTAAAGCCAGATCAATTCGTACTCGACGGAGAACTCGTCATTCCGGTCGAAGACGGTCTGTCGTTTGACGATTTGCTGCAGCGCATTCATCCCGCCGCCAGCCGGATCGCCAAACTCGCTAAGTCGACGCCCGCAAAATTTATAGTTTTCGATTTGCTTGTGGACGACGCGGGGCGCGCGATTCATGAATTGCCGCTGAGCAAACGTCGCGGCAAGCTCGAGTCGTTTGCCAAAAAATTCTTAAGCAAGAACAAAACAATCGAGCTCTCACCCAAGACGGACGACATCGCGATCGCGCGCGAATGGCTTTCGACTACCGGCATCAAGCTGGATGGCGTGATTGCTAAGCGGCTGGATCTACCATACCGGTCTGGCGAACGCGACGGCATGCAGAAGGTGAAACGCATGCGTACTGTTGACTGTGTTGTGGGCGGATTCCGATATGCGTCGAAAGGAAAAGTTGTCGGCTCGTTATTGCTCGGTCTCTACGATGAAGAAGGATTGCTGCATCACGTCGGTTACACGTCGAGTTTTAATGAAAGCGGCAAGAAGGAGTTGACGCAGAAACTCGAACCGCTGGTAAGTCCTCCTGGCTTCACAGGCAACAAGCCTGGTGGCCCAAGTCGTTGGAGCACGAAGCGATCGGCGGAATGGGAGCCGTTGAAAACGAAGCTAGTAGTTGAAGTTCAATATGATCACTTCACCGGCGGACGCTTTCGTCACGGAACAAAGTTTTTGCGCTGGCGGCCAGACAAGAAGCCGAAGGCCTGCACGATTGATCAGGTCAAATAATCTCCATAACCGATCCCTTGTACATTTCTTCTGGTATGCGGGTTGTTCTGTTTAGCAAAGCTATGCCCAGAGGTTTCGGGGGAACCGCGGAAAAGCTTTGCATTCATACTCTGTTGAGCCTTACCTAAATCGATTCTTCCAAACTTTAGGGCAAGCAGCAGCTGTCGATTCGTATCGGAGCTACACAGGCATGTCCCGATTCGATGCGAAGTTTAGTGTTCAGGTAAGCAGATGACGCAAGCGATTCAACCGACGCAGGCCCGAAGACATTGGTCGGCTCATGCCAAACTATTTGGCACCGGGCCGCTCAATCGAAGTCTGCGTTGCGCCGTGATCGTGGCTCATCCAGCCGATGAGATAGTGGGCGCCGGCTGTTTAATTTCACGACTCGGCGAAGTGTCTGTCTTGCATGTAACTGACGGTGCGCCTGCCGATCTACTGGACGCTCGCGCTGCCGGGTTCTCCACGCGGGAAGATTATGCCGCGGCGCGCAAAGAGGAATGCCTGGCCGCACTCGCCCTGGCGAATATCCCTGAAGAGCGCGTGGTCGATCTTGCCATCACCGATCAAGGCGCGGCGAACTGTCTTACTGAACTGACCAGAACGATCGCTACGTTCCTGCAACAGGTCAGTGCCAATATCGTGGTCACACATCCTTACGAAGGCGCACATCCCGATCATGACGCCACTGCGTTCGCAACACATGCAGCGCTGCGGCTCTTGAAGAGAAACGGCTTTAGGCCACCGGCAGTTTTTGAAATGGCATTACACCCGGGTCCCGATTCAATCGCCAAGTTGCCCGAGTTTCTTCCGGGAGATGAACGTGAAACCACCATCCTGTTGCTCGATGAGCCTTCCCAGTTGTTAAAGCAGGAAATGTTTGCTTGTTTCGAAACGCAGCGAGCGAGTCTCAAAGTTTCGCCGATCGGTCCGGAGAAATTTCGTCAGCCGGGTAGTTATGATTTTTGTGTTCCGCCTGCGGAAGGCAAACTCTATTACGAAGACTTTCCATGGTCGCTGCGGCCTGAAGAGTGGCAGGCCCTCACGAGAGAAGCGTGGGATGATCTGTTTCCTTCAGCACGCGCCGCGAAAACGATCGAACCTCATTGAGCGCTCAACGATTTAATTTCGTATTGGCTTTGCCGCAAAAGTCTGAAAGAAGTTTTTTAATACCGAAGGTGTTCGCTAATTTTAGCCCACAGTTTTCTACCCTGGGTCAATCAGCCACCAATGAGCGCCTAACTCTGAAGGAGTTTCGCCCGTCGCGAACTCCTTCAGAGTGAAAGAGGATATTGACCGGCCAAGCTCACCCAGGGTAGGAAACCCTGGGCTGGAATTAGCGAACTCCTTCGGAGTTAAATCCAATACCATCTCTTTATCACCGCGTACTTCAGTACTCTTCAGGCAAACCTTCGTAATGCAAGAGGCCTGTTAACAGAGTAGTGCGCGCCCTTTCGATAAAACGCGCACCGGCCCAAATTGCGATGTAGTATACTGCGCGCCGTCCGCCGCTCTTCGTTGCACTAACTATGCGCATTCTCGGAATCGATCCCGGCAGTGAGACCACCGGATGGGGCATCATTGAAGATGATGGCAGGCACTATCGTCTGCTCGACTGTGGTGCGGTTCGCGCCAACAAAGCTCATCGGTTTCCCGCGCGGCTGTTGTTAATCGCCAACGCGCTGGAAGAAATCATAGCGCGGCACAGCCCCGACGCCTGCGCGATTGAAGACGGATTCCTTGCGACGAATGTCAAAACCACCCTAAAGCTCGGGCAGGTCCGAGGCGTTGCGATGCTGGTTGCCGAACGCGCGGCGCTCGAGGTTCATGAGTATTCACCCAGGCTCGTGAAGCAGACGGTGGTTGGGCACGGCAACGCGGAAAAGTTTCAGGTGCAACAGATGGTCAAGACCCTGTTGTCGCTCGGGACGATTCCTGAACCTCATGATGTCGCGGACGCAATCGCCGTCGCCATCTGTCATTTTCATCACGCCCGTTCCGCTAACCGGCTGTTAACAGCGAACCAAACCCTCGGCAGTTCCGCGATCCGCTTATCACCGCGTCGTCGCGTTTCCCGCTAACTCGCCCGCGCACACAAGTCACCCGTACCGCTTGCCTGGAGGCCGGCTTATGAATATTTCTGTCTCACCGAAGCTCGTCGTTCTGTTTTTCTGCGTTGTTCTTGTAGTGTTTCCCACCGAGGGCTTCGCGAAGCGCCGCGCCCCCGCGGGCGGCAGACTCGCTGTGGTTGTCGACGAACGACTGTCCGCCGTTCGAACCACTCCCGAACTCAGCGGCAAACTGATTCGCCGTATGGGGCGCGGCAGTTTCGTGGCAGTCAGGAATGAAAGGCGTTCTCGCGATAACGTGAATTTTTATCGCGTCAACATCAACAGCAAAACGAGCGGATGGATTCAGCGCGAAGCGTTGGTTTCGCAAACGCATGCCGGCGACGATTCGCGATTGCTGCGCCTGATCAAAGCGTCGTCGGATTTTGATCGCGTAGCGCGCGCACGAATTTTTCTGGATGTGTTCAGCTCTTCCGCATACCGGCCCGAAGTGTTGCTTATCTATTGTCAAACTGCCGAAGAGATCGCTGCGCGCCTCTCTCGCGAAGCAACGCGACGGCTGGACGCGGCAGAAATGAACGCGAACGACGCCCCACTTTTCAGTTACTTACTAAACTACAACGGACTCGATCGCTATAACCGTCAGGGCATGACGTTTATTTATGACAGCCGCGAGAAAGTGTTTCGCTACGACGGCGAAGGTTGGCAGGAGCTGGTGCATCGTTATCCGCGTACACCCGAAGCGGCTGAAGCGCGCAAGCGTTTGGAATCACGTGCGCTGACCAGTCCAAGATGAAGAATATTTGACGCGAGGCCCTCCGTGCCTCCTCAGTTTTGCACCTGACGGGTGTGAAGGCTTAATATTCTCTGCCCCAATCTCACACCGAACCGCAGTCCCCTGAGTGCCGGAGGAAAAGCTATGACCAGAATGCAGTCGGAGTCTGCGAATTTGCGTCGCATCACCGCGCCTCGCATGTGGATGGTTTTGATAGTAGTCGGGATCGGCTGTTGTGCTGCCATGTTGATGCCGACGCCCGGTCGCGCCGCGGGCCCTTCCGTAGTTCAATTCAATGCCGGCAGTTACAGCGTGCAGGAAGGCATGACGTTCAGAACGGTGACCGTAGTGCGCACGGGCGATATTTCCGGCCCGGCCACGGTGGACTACGCCACCTCCAACGTTAATGCCTCGCAACGCACTGACTACACCACGGCGGTGGGGACGTTGCACTTTGCGGCCAACGAAAACAGCAAAACGATCGACATACTGATTAGCGAGGACATCAAACTCGAAGGCAATGAATCCCTCACCATCACTCTCTCAAATGGCACTGGACAAGCACTCCTCGGCCAGCCGTCGACCGCCTCGATCGTCATTATCGACGACGCCATCGAAGCGGGTCCTAACCCGATCGACTTCAATGACATCTTCGTCGGTCAGAACTACCATGATTTCCTCGCGCGTCAGGCAGACTCTCCCGGCCAAGTGTTCTGGCAGGATCAGATTTTTGCGTGCGGCTCAAACCAGGCCTGCATTGAGGATCGACGGGTTAACGTCTCGGCGGCGTTCTTCCTCTCGATTGAATTTCAACAGACGGGCTACTTCGTGATTCGTGTGCACAAGGCCGCATTTGGCAGTGCCAAATCAGTACCGCGCTACTTGCCGTTTCTGCGAGATCAGCGGCGATGCGGGGAAGGTCTGATTGTGGGCAACAATGGCTGGCAGGCATTGTTGGCCGCGAATCGAGTGGCGTTCCTCGAAGAGTTTGTTACGCGACCGGAATTCATTTCCGTATTGCCGCAGGGAATGGCAGCGACGACGTATGTCGATACGCTGTTCTTCAATTCGGGCGTTGTGCCGACCGGCAACGAAAGGCTTGACGCAATCAATGCCTACGGCAACGGCAACACGGTTGGCCGAGCGGCGGCGCTGCGCAGCGTGATTGAAAGCGACAGCGTGTTCAACCGGCAATACAACTCCGCCTTCGTGCTCATGGAATACTTCGGATACTTGCGGCGCGATCCGGACGACTCACCCGACAACACCTTTGTCGGCTACGACTTTTGGCTCAACAAACTAAATGCGGCCAGCATCGACGGAGAAAATGTCCGCGACGATAGCGTAGCGCTGGGGCGTGTGAAGCGAGCCGAGATGGTGAAGTCGTTTCTCGACTCGACTGAATACCGGGCGCGTTTTGGGTTGTAGATCGCTCTCCCTAAGGGGTTTGCCTCAAGAGTTCTAGATTAGTTCTCTCAAGGATGGAAACTGGCTGGTCGCCGCAGAGCGCAGAGATGTTTATAGCTAGAGATCGCCTATTATGATCCCCGCAAAGAGCGAAATGCCGGGCATTTCGCTCTTTGCGGTTGAAGTGAGAGGGCCGGTCGTTTCTACAAACATTACGTGCCTCCGGCACGTCTCTGAGCCAACGTTTCAGCCCGTCCTGTAACATAATTTCTCCGGTTGTTAATAAATCCTTCTGCCTGTCGTTTGTAACAGTGGAAACGATTTCAGGAGGAAGTAGTGGCAGCAACCGCAAAAACATTGAGATTAGTTACCGCAGAACCCCCGGGTGAGCTGGAAACGCTCTACCGAAACCACCACGACCGCGTTTTTCGCACGGCACACCGGATCACGGGCAGTCCCGCTGACGCCGAAGATGTGCTGCAGACGGTTTTCCTACGGCTCGTCAAGAGTCATGAAACTTATGACCTTTCCGAGAACCCGGAAGCTTACCTGTCACGGTCCGCTATCAACGCTTCGCTCGACCTATTAAGAAATCGCAACCGCAGCAAATCCGTCGGTCTTGACGATGCGGATGCTGAGGCACTCGAGAGCAAGTTTCGCAGCCCGGAGACGGAGCATGCCGATCGCGAGCTGCAAACACTCATTCGCCAGGCGGTCGCCAATTTAGGCAAGACGGCGGGCGAGATGTTTGTGTTGCGCTACTACGAAGGTTACGACAATCAGGAAATCGCGAAAATGCTCGACACCTCGCAAATGGTGGTCGGCGTCGTGCTGCATCGCGCCCGCACAAGATTACGCAAAGAGATTGGGCACTTTCTGGAGAAACATCATGAAAAGCAATAACGATTTCGATTCAATCCTCGACAATGCCACCGGTGAAATCCGGAATGAGCAGGTCGACGCAGCGGTGGTGAACGAAGCGGCTGAGCGTGTTTGGGCGCGCCTGGCTGCCGAGACCACACTGCAAGCGGAGACTGTACCGGCGACAACGATTGGCGACTGCGATGATTTTCAGTCGCTGATTCCGGCATATCTGACTGGAAGTTTGTCGGAGGCCCGTTCACTGCTGCTGGTCGACCACACACACGAGTGCATCCCCTGCCGTAAGGCTATGAAGGATGCTCGTTCACGCCGCATGGCGCCGGCTAAGAAAGCGATTGCCACGCGACGCTACAACATCAACCCCGTAATTCTGCGTTGGGGCATCGCGGCAGCTCTCGTAATCGGCGTCGGTCTCGTCGCGCTGCCGTTCATTCAGCGTTGGTCCCCGCTCGGTGGTGACCTCGAAGCGACGGTGCAGGCGGCCGAAGGTCAGGTGTTTGAGATTGCCGACACGCGTAGTGCGCCGATCAATGTGGGCGAGCGACTCGACAAAGGCGACCGCATTCGCACTGCGAAAGACGCGCACGCGTTTGTTCGCCTGGGCGATGGCTCGGTGATCGAGATGAAGGAGCGTTCCGAGTTTTGGCTGTCGAAGAATTCACTCGGCACAACGATTCACCTGAATCGTGGGGCAATCCTCGTCGAAGCCGCCAAGCAGGGTAAACAGCATTTGTTCGTGGATACTGGCGATTCGCACGTGTCAGTTACCGGCACTGTGTTTTCGGTCAACAGCGGCACCAAGGGCTCGCGCGTGTCCGTGATTGAAGGCGAAGTACACATGGATCACGGCGGGACGGAACGCGTCCTGCGCGGCGGTGAACAGGCGACTACGAGTGCCTCGATCGAAAAGATTGCGGTGAAGGACGAAGTTGCCTGGAGCAAGAAGTCAGCGCGTTATGCCGAAATGCTGGCGGCTGTCACTGCACTGAACAAGCAACTGGGTCAGGTGGCGCAGCCGGGCGTTCGCAATTCAACGCACCTGCTCGACCTGATGCCGGAAAATACGATCGTGTATGCAGCGTTGCCGAATTTGACTGCGACGATCGTCGAGTCACATCGAATTATGCAACAGCGCATCAATGAGAACGCCGCGCTGCGCGAATGGTGGGCGAAGGAATCAAACGGCCGCCAGGGTCCGAAGGTTGATGAAGTAATCAACAGCATTCGTGAGTTTGGCGATTACCTGGGCGACGAGATTGCAGTTTCAGTCTCAATGGATGAAAAAGGCAATCCGGTTGCGCCCCTTGTGCTCGCTGAGCTGAAGAACTCGAATGGCTTTCAACAGTTCATTGAACAGCAGATCGCCAAATACGCCGGCGGTCAAAAGGATCGTCCGACGCTGCGCTTCGTTCAGGATCCGGCGACTGCCACTGCAACCGCAACGGAGCCCGGCAAGAAGGCCGACGAGCTTTATGTCTGGATTAACGGCAACTTGTTTGCGGCCAGCCCGAAACTGAACCAGCTGCAGGACGTGGCGGCCCTGACGCAGAAAGGCGTGACCAGTAGCTTTACCGGGACCGCCTTCCACAATCGCGTGGCGCAGGTTTATCAGGAGGGTGCCGGCCTGGTGGTCGCCGCGAATCTCGAGCAGGTGCTTGCGAAAGCCCAGACGGAATTGCGCAAGGGCGCTGAAGGCGCGAAGCAGGAAAGCGCGCTCAAACAGCTCGGCATCCTGAACTTGAAATACTTCGTGCTGGATCAAACCAGCATGCAGGGCAAAACGCACACGACCGCCATGGTTTCGTTCAACGAAGCGGAACGCGGTATTCCTTCGTGGTTGGCCGACCCCGGCCCGATGGGTTCAATTGAATATATTTCGCCCGACGCGAATGTAGTCGCGGGCTTCGTGGTGAGAGATCCGGTGAAGTTGGTTGACGACCTGCTCGGCGTGTTGGAAACAGTTTCACCTGACCTGCGCAAGAACCTGGACAAGCAGGCGGCTGAGCGCGGTCTCGATATCCGCAAGGACATCGCCGCGCCACTCGGCGGCGAGTTTGCCTTCGCCATCGACGGTCCGATTCTGCCGACGCCGTCATGGAAAATGGTTTTTGAAGTTAACGACTCCGCACACCTGCAGCAGACGCTGGAACGGATCGTTGGTGAAATAAACAAGGAAGCAGCGAAGTTTGGCAAGGCTGGTCTGGTTTGGGACCGTGCCGATATCGCCGGTCGCAACTACTACACGTTGAAGTCAGCCGACTTCGGCGTGGAAGTGAACTACACCTACGTGAATGGTTATGTGGTGATGGGCCCAAGCCGGGCGATGGTCGAGCGTTCAGTGAAGATGCAGGAGCAGGGTTACACGCTGCTGCGTTCGTCTCGCTTCACCGCGGGTTTGCCGTCGGACGGTAACGCTAACTTCTCGGCGCTCTTCTATCACAAC
Source organism: Acidobacteriota bacterium (assembly GCA_046732775.1). Lineage (GTDB taxonomy): Bacteria > Acidobacteriota > Blastocatellia > Pyrinomonadales > Pyrinomonadaceae > PSRF01. The sequence continues at coordinate 1,460 of JBKPNP010000927.1, read as the reverse complement.
CTCGCGCCGCTGGTTCAGCCGTTTGCCGAACGCATTGCCAATTCGGCCGGCAGCCTGCCTGCTGAACAGCAACAGGCTATCAAGGCGATGGCCGCGGATATGCCGCCCACTCTCGCCTATGCCTACGCGAAGGGCGACAGCATTACCTTCGCCGCAAATACCGAAGGCGGTCCGTTTGGGTTGAGCCCGGCGAGCTTATTGGGCGCGCCAAACTCGCTCGAGATTCAGCACATTCTGCAACAGGGGATGAAACACTAAGCCACAGTTTCGGGTTCCGAGCTTCAGGTTTTTTGGGTTTGACTTGAAGCTCGGAACACGAACTGGATAGCGAAGGCTCTGGCTGACGAAGTTAGAAAGGGGTTACCGATGCGAAGCTCTCATAGAAACTCTCAAGTAATCGGTTTAGCGTTATTGAGTTTAGTTGTTCTTTTACCGGCCTGTACAAAACGAAGCATTGCTAGCGTTGGCACGCACACGGTCACCGTATCGCGCCATGGTTTTCAAAAGAGGCTCAACGTAAACGATCAAGCGCCGGTGCCGACGTTTGAATATGCAGGCATGAGCACCGACGGCAGAGGGCTGAAGGTTTCCATTCAGGGAGACAAGATCACGGTGAACGGCGCGCCGGGAGAGTTGAAGCCTGGCGACTCGATTTTGATCACAGACGACGGCGTTGCCGTTAACTCACTGGATTACGGTGAGACTGAAAAATACCTGCGCGCGAACAGTTCTCGTTCAGAGACCAGCGCGCTTCAGTAACAACTAATATTTTTGTTTGCTCTGTGCATCCTGCGCGTGGTCGTGAATTCGATCCGCGCCGGATGCACAGGCAGTTTCCGTTGAGGATTCTCATGAAGCTACTTAGCATTTCAATCGGCTCATGGTTGGTCGGACTCGCCGCTCTGCTCGGCACGTTCATGTTTGTTGAAGGCGAAGGCCTGAGCAACGCAGATCTGAAGGGCGCGACGCTCATTTCGCTCGTGATCGCAGCGCTATTATTCTCACTCGCTTATGCGCCGTTTCTCTTCTGGTTGCGAAAGCGTCTCGGCGGTTGTCGCCCGGCCGCAGTCTTTCCAGTTGCTTCGGCGCTCATTCTTAACCTGCCGGTTTTTCTGATCGGAATTTTAGCGATCGGCAGAACTTTATGGCCCGCGGAAGCGTTTGCATTCATCGGTGCATTCGTACTAATGGGAACAACCTTTGGGCTCGCTTTCGTTTGGAATTATCAGAACCGGGATATAAAGTCTGCAAGATGGCGTTAGCTGAACAGATTCCGCAAGAGGCAATCCTCCGCAACCCGGCGAACTTCGCCCCGGTCATTGATCTCAACGGTTTAAGTGTCACTTTCGGCGGCCGTCCGATTCTTAAAAATCTGCAAGGCGAACTACGCGGGCGCGCCATCGGACTGCTCGGTCCAAACGGCGCGGGCAAGACAACGCTGATTCATACGCTGCTTGGTT
>JBKPNP010000926.1:0-1622 GCA_046732775.1 Acidobacteriota bacterium | reverse complement strand
CTGGGTCTGCGATTCACTTACAACCTAAACGAATACATCGGGGTGGAAGCGGAAGCAAATGGGCTCCCGCAAACGCGTGAAGGCGGCGGCAACAATGAAAAGCAGGGGTTTTTCGGTGTGCGCGCGGGCATTCGTAAGGATAAGTTTGGAGTGTTTGCGAAAGCACGGCCCGGATTTACGACCTTCAACTTACTGGGAATCAATCCCGGCGTGAACACGTTTGAGCAGGGACACACGCGCTTTTCGATGGACGTTGGCGGCGTCGTTGAATACTACCCAACGCAGCATGTCGTAGTGCGCTTTGACGCAGGCGATACGATGATTCATTACAAGCCGGGTGACTTTTTCTACCAGCGACTCGATGAACCGCATCCGGTGAGCAAGCAGTTAAGTCATAACCTGCAGATCATGGTGGGCGTGGCCTATCGCTTTTGAACTGACTAGAGTGCGGGCGTCCATCGCGGATGCCCGCGAATGTCCGACGAACTTTAGTTTGTCGCTCCTGGATCCAGTCGACAAGCTGAAGCTTGTCGGACATTTATTTCGCATCGGAGATGCGCGAAGAGGGTAGCCAGAGGTGAAACCTCTGGATCACGGTGTCCTTGAAATTTGGCGCGCTGAAGGGTGCGCCCAGATCTTTGCGCGCCTCCAGCGCGCGATCATTTTAACCGCCATTCCAAACGTTTCACGTCTGGCTACCTTCTGCTCGCCGCTGCCGCGGCGAAGTGTCCGCCGAACTCTGGTTCGTTGCCGCGAGGCACAGACGACAAGCTGAAGCTTGTCGGACATTTTATTCGCACTCCGATGCGCGCACTTTTGTCTTACGTCTCATCGTGAGGCAATTTGTAAAACTCGCGCGCGGGTTTCAGCGGGCGCAGCATCCAGTAAGGCCGGCGAGTGCCGTCTGGTGAAAACTTGTCAGCAGGTCGCGTCATCCCGAGCCACTTCCGATAAACCTCGCGCGACTTTTGCGTGTCAACGAAAACATCCCCGGTGTTGTCCCCCGGCTCCGCCACACGAACACGCACGGCCTGGTGCCAGCAATGCATTCCCGAGATTGGATCGGGATGAACTGGAAAGGTCATGTTCTGGTGCACGCCAACGTCGCTCCACCAGATACGGAGTGTGTCGGGGTCGGCAGACTCGTAGGGCTCGGCGCCCTTCTCGCGCTTGAGACCCCACTCGGTTCCCGCGTGATCCAGTTTCACTGTTGCCATTAGCTGTCGTTGACCGGCCTCCATGCCATTTCCGCGCTGCGCGCTCATTGCAGGCGAGACGCCCGCGCTCCCAAGTTTCCAGCGGCCCATGTGATGCGAACAGGCAACGATGCCCGGTCGAATACCCTCTGTCAGCCACGCGCGCACGACGTAGTAACCAATTTCAGTTTCAACACGCAGCAAATCACCGGTGATCACTCCGAGTTTCGCCGCGTGACTGGTGTGGATCCAAAGTGGATTCGTGTGCGCAATTTCGTCGAGCCACTTCGCGTTCGCGCTTCGGGTATGAATCTGCACTGGCAAGCGAAACGTTGAAATGAGGATTGTCTGATCGTCTTCAAGATTATCGGGATGCACATGGCTCTTGGTGTAACTCGGGATGGCGAACTCGGGCCAACCCCATTC
>JBKPNP010000925.1:0-7478 GCA_046732775.1 Acidobacteriota bacterium | reverse complement strand
CCGAAATCAAAAACTATGACGTGGCCTACTACGCGGGAGCTAAGAACATCAGCGGCCATCCGTACCGCGCTGTCATTGGTTTGAGAGATGAGAATAACAAGCTGCTCGGCGCCGCCTACTTTCATCACAGCCCAACGACTATGCCTAACGCGGATACGCAAAAGGCGACCGGCTACATATCCTGTCATTATCCGGCGGAAGTCTACCCACATGTCCTTGACCTGCTGCGGAACGAAAAACCGGTGTTTGTCGAGTTTGAAGTCACAGCGGGAAACGTTGGTAACATCCGCACCAGCGCCGAGCCGGTCGGTGAAGGCGAAGATTAATAACGAGCTCTTGCACAACCCAACCCAGCGATCAGAATTAAACAGCAGGTGCTATGGCTTATCGGCGAGGATCGGGTCATTAATTAGCGTGCGACGGTTTCGTTGGTCAATCTGTTTCAGCGTTTGGCGAGTACGGGTTGGACGCAGTCCCTCAGACTGACTCTCGATTAACTCTTCACTTGGCTTCGGAAAGGTGACGTCCCGATCACTTGAGCGTAGGCGCTCATTTGCTGATGAACGCGCTTCCGGAACCACCTCGTGCTCAAAAACAGGTTCCTCATAAGCCACTTCAGTCGGTACGTCCTCAGTCAGAAGCGTTTCAAGTGGGCGGTGCTTGTAACAGTCGACCGCCGGTGCAAACCGTGAGGCCACACTAACCATTACGCTGCTCGGACAGTTTGGGCCAGCAAGGAAACCTGTTTCCGGATCAACTCTCACTGTCATCATGCCCGCTGGTTTAGCAAAGTGAGCGCCTCCAAGGCTGGGACGAATCGCGACGGCTTCTTTCACAAATTCAATCCAAGCGGGTAGGGCTGCTTCAGCACCAGTCAGTCGCAGCTGTTTGTTGTCGTCGTAACCAATCCAGACTGCGCACACCAAATTCGGCGTGTAACCGACAAACCAGCCATCTCTTGACGTTCCTGTCTTGCCGGCGATCGCGAGGTTGTTGAAACTCGCTTTGGCCCGGGCGGCAGTGCCTCTGGCGGTCACGTCCGACAGCATGTCCGTAATCATGTAGGCGGTGCCGGGGCTTACGATTTGTTCAGCAGTGGGTGACGCGAAGTAGGGAATCTGGTTGGTGCTGTTCTTAATTCCAGTGACTAGCGTCGGCGCGACACGCTTGCCGCCGTTAACGAATGCCGCGTAGGCAGCGGCCACCTGGAGCGGCGTCACCTCAGTTGTTCCCAGTGCTAGCGAAGGATAAGCGTCTGGTCTGGGCAGTCCAAATTTGACGGCAGTGTTAGCAACGCTGCTCAGGCCTACGCGCATTGCAAGGTCAACCGTAACTACGTTTAGTGATCGAACCAAACCTTCGCGCATCATCACGTCGTGCATCGAATAGGCCTTACCGAAATTGCCAGGCGAGTAGGTGGCGTTTCCATACTGAAAGGTCTGTGGCGTGTCGCTAAAAGTCGCGAGTGGCGAGTAGCCCGCCTCGAGTGCCGCTGCATAGACAAAGGGCTTGAATACTGACCCCGGTTGCCGCCTGGCATCAGTCGCACGGTTCAATTGCGACTCCGCATAGTTGCGACCGCCTACCATCGCCAGAACCTGACCTGTGTGCGGGTCGAGTGCGACCATTGCTCCCTGGGGACGTTCGCTCCGGGAAGATTTAGCCAGCACGTCGAGTTGATGAACCAAAGCGCGCTCGGCGGCAGACTGCAGATCCGGATCGATAGTCGTTTGAACGCGCAACGCCTGAGCCTCATCGGCTTCGAATGCCGAAGTCTCGAGCGCACGATTCACCGAATCCACGTAGTAAGGAGCCATTTCGTTGCCCGTACTATCAAATGCGGCAACAGCCACCGTCGCATCCTCCGCTGCCTGCGCCTGGTCCGCGCCAATAACTCCTTCGCGAACCATCGCGTCGATCACCAGATCGCGTCGGTTGCGGGCTGCTTCTACATGTCTGTCCGGCGCGTAGCGCGCAGGTCCCTGAATCATGCCGGCAATGGTTGCCGCTTCCGGAAGTGACAACTGCTGCAAGTCTTTTCCGAAATAGACTCGCGCTGCTTGTGCCACACCGCGGACTCCAACTCCGTTTCGCTGGCCCAGGTAAACCTCGTTGCAATACAACGCGAAGATGTCCTGTTTGGAAAGACGATTTTCCAGTACCAGGGCGAGAATTGCTTCGTTGAATTTGCGCTCGAAAGTTTTGGCGGGCGTCAGATAAATATTCTTAACGAGTTGCTGCGTGATGGTCGAACCGCCCTGTTGAAAGTGAATTCTCCCTTGCGAGCTGAAGCTCAGCAACGCGCGGCCAACGCCGCGGATATCGAGTCCGCTGTGCTCAAAAAACCGTCTGTCCTCGATCGCGATGATGGCTTGCACCACGACCGGTGGGATTTCCTCGAAGGTGAGATTCTGTTTCTTGCCGATCTTGACTGAGGCGTCAGCGGTCAACAACTCCGGTTCGAGCGAGTAGGAAGTCAGCTCGTTTCCATCATTGGCAGATAACCCGGCGATGTGTCCGCTAGTATCGAACTTAACGCTTACCCACTCGTGAGTCTCCGCTCCCTGGCGCGGAAGAATTCGAATTTCTTTGTCTTTAATTTCAAAACTTCCGTTCCAAATACTGCTCGCTTTGTCTCTCGCGTATCCCGCTGATTGAAGAGTAGCGGCCAGCTGGTCTGGGGTCAGGCGCGCGCCTTTCTCGATCACGCGTGGCGCCGCATAAAGGCCGGCGTGGCTCTTCAAGTAGCCACCGGCGATTTGTTGGTCAACGATTACAGAGAAATTTCGATATGCGGAAATCACGAAACCAGAGGCGACAGTGACGGAAACCAACAGCAGAAAAGCCGCCGCGGCAACGAAAGGCCGAATGCTTTTTCGAGCAGCCAGCCGATCAGTTTCTTCTCGATGAACGACTACTCTTCGCGCGCGGTTGCGGAAACGTGGTCGACTAACGCTGAGTTCGGCTGCCATGCCGACGCAGAAGGGCAATGGTTATGCCAACAGGGATCGTCAACGATTAACGCACCGCTCCGCGCACCGCATATTACGTAAATGATAATGAAACCTGAGCCGGTGACTCGACGTGGACTTATTGGGCGCCGCCTTTGCAGAATCGACGGTTTCGAGGAGTGAATTGAAACCACCCATCTTAGTGGTGCCGCATCCTGTACGCATTCGCGTCATAATCACCGCCCGAACCACCCGGGGAAATCCGGAGGCCGTTGCTCAATGCTGTCATTGATGTGGGACGACTAAATCAGAACCGGGAGCGGTGGCGACCGGGTCGCATCGCGTAAACTCAATCTACAGTGAACATCGCTGCCGCTGAAACTTTCAAGACGTGAAGTCCAGCGCTGGTTGACCCGGTCGCTACCGCTCCCGGTTCTGACTTTGTGTTTGGGGGTGTTAAGCTGGCTCTTTCGCGCACACGATTAGACCAGTTGTAAGCAAATTCCAATGCTCTCAAAACTAATAAAAACCATTCGTTTCGCAGCGAGCGGAAACCCACTCGTCGCCTTAGTTTTGTCTTTGCTTCTTTTGCCGGCGTTTGGCTGTCAGTCGGGAACGGTTGCTAACTCCGGCGGAAATCCGACTAACGGTAACCATCCGCCTGTTTACGGCTATGAAGTGGTGCACACCTATCAGCACGACCGGGACGCGTTTACGCAAGGTCTCATCATTCAGGATGGCAAGCTCATTGAGAGCACCGGCGAAGTCGGTGAGTCGAGCCTTCGTCGCGTAGAAATCGAGAATGGCAACGTGATCCAGAAAGTCGACGTGCCACCTCCCTATTTTGCCGAAGGCATTACGCTGCTGAACGGCAAGATTTATCAACTTACCTGGCAGCACCAAGTTGGCTTTGTTTACGACGCGTCTAGCTTCCAACAGATTGGGAAGTTCAATTATCAGGGCGAAGGCTGGGGGCTCGCGAGCGACGGCACCTCGCTCATACTCAGCGATGGCACCAGCCAGATTCGCTTTCTCGATCCGGACAACTTTCAAGTGAAGAGAACGATCATAGTCCTCAATGGCCGCACGCCCGTGAATGAGATAAACGAGCTCGAGTTTGTGCAGGGTGAAATCTACGCAAACATCTGGCACGACAATCGAATCGCGCGAATCAATCCGCAGTCTGGATCAGTCACCGGCTGGATCGATCTCAGGGGGTTGCTGGCGCCGGGAGAAGTTAGCGATCAGGAAGCGGTGCTGAATGGGATTGCCTATGACGACGCGAGCGGTCGTTTGTTTGTTACCGGCAAACTCTGGCCGAAGTTGTTCGAAATTCGTTTGACCAAAAAATAACGTCCGGAACGCAATTGAGTTTTAAGACCTACTTTCAACTGTTTTCTTACGCGACGATCGCCGTCGCCACGCTGTCACTGCTTCTGGCCGGCGGCTTGTCGTTGACGCTCGCCGTGCTGTTCTGGGCGGCGATGGTGCTGGCGTGGAAGTGTGAAGGCACTAAATGGCAATTGTCCGAACGCACCGTTCTGATCGTTGTGCTGCTCGCCATACCACTGTTTTTTGTCGACTGGAAATATCAACAGAACCTTGGCGATGCGAGTGGCCGGCTCGGCGTAACCGCACTCGCTCACCTGATCGTGTTTCTGTCGGCGGTGAAGCTGCTGCAGGAGAAACGCGATCGCGATTGGGTCTTCCTCTACCTGATTTCGTTTTTTGAAGTGCTGCTGGCGGCCGGTTTGAGTTTCAGTCCCGTATTTCTCGGCACGCTTTCGCTGTATTTGCTTTGCAGTTTGTCGACGATTATTGCCTTTGAGATTCAAAAGGCGCGTAAAGGAATTCCGGTAGCCGAAACGCACCTGCTGGTACCGCCCGACTCCCGGATTTTTAAGACAGCACGAGTTCGCGAAGGCCGGCGCAATGTTGAAGCGCACCGGCTGCCGTTTGTCGCGGTGGTGCTGTTGCTAATGATTTTTGTGATGTCGCTCCCGTTGTTTCTGGTCGTGCCGCGATCAGGCTCTGCGGCACTGTCGCGGTCGGGCAGCGCGCTCACGAATTTCATTGGCTTCTCCGAAAGCGTAACGCTTGGCGAGATAGGCGATCTCAAACGCGACAACGCCGTCGTCATGCACGTTCGTTTTGAAGATGCGCAGCCGCGTACGCCTTTTCATTGGCGCGGCGTGGCGCTGGATGAATTCACCGGCCGGGGCTGGCGTAAATCCACGGACGCAAGGCGCACGGAGGAAAAGAGAAGCGAAAAGGGTTTTTTCCAGTTAGGAACTACCGCGGCGTTGCATCGCCTGACGCCGCAGACAGTTTTTCTCGAGCCGATCGAATCGCCGGTTTTGTTCGCCGCCTCGCGCCCGGTTGCGGTCCAGGGCGACTTCCCGTCGGTGCGCGTGGACTCGGAAGGATCGATACAAACGCGCCGGCACGATTTTGAGCGCATCATCTACAAAGCGTTTTCAGACCTGACGGAGCCGGATGAGTCTCTACTGCAAACCGATTTGCATTTCTATCCCGCCGGCTTCGACCGGTATCTGCAACTTCCCGCGAAAACTGATTCACGAATAAATGCGCTGGCGAACGCGGTGGTCGTCAACGCGCATGCGCACAATCGCTACGACGAAGCGAAAGCCGTCGAGGCATTTCTGCGAGAGCAGTACGGATATAGCTTGCAAATGAAAGCGTCCGGCCCCGATCCGTTATCCGATTTTCTCTTCAACGTTAAGTCCGGCCATTGCGAATACTTTTCGAGTGCCATGGTCGTGATGCTGCGCAGCCGCGGCATTGCGGCGCGCGTTGTAAACGGATTCTTACCGGGTGAATTCAACGAGACTGCGGGCGCCTACACGGTCCGGCAAAGCGACGCTCATTCATGGGTCGAAGTTTATTTCCCCGGCACACAGGCATGGGTGACGTTTGACCCGACGCCGTCCGCGGGACGTGCCGAACCAGTGAGCGCGGGCCTGGCAGCGCGCCTGGGCAAATACGCAGAAGCGATGCAGCTCATCTGGTTTCAGTATGTCGTTGGTTACGACAAGCAGGAGCAACGTTCGCTGGCGAACGCGCTGCAGAACCGGCTGTTTGATTTCCGCCGCACACTGGCGCAACTCACCGCAGCCGTTCGGCGAGTTGTTGAGACGCATGGACGGACAGCAGCGTTTGCACTGCTTGCTGTCGCGGCAATGGCACTTCTGCTTTTGCTTGCGATCCGGGTGAAACAATTTGGTTGGCGGCGTGCGCTCAAGTTTCGCGGTGGTGAACCGAAGGCGGAGACGTCCGCGATTGTTTTTTATCAGCGCCTGATGACGTTGCTGGAGCAGCGAGGATTAAAGCGCGATGCGAACCTGACGCCGCTCGAGTTTGCCAACGGTTTGGAGTTGCAGCCGGCGCTTGCAATCACGCGCGCTTACAATCGGGTGCGGTTCGGCGGGCATCAACTTTCGAGTGCTGACGTACGCGAAATTGAGCAGACGCTGCGCGAACTGGAAAAGGCGGGGGCAACCGGGAAGGGGTAAGGGGGGAAGGCAGAAGGCGGAAGGCAGAAGGCAGAAGGCAGAAGGCAGCAGCCATTAGCCAGTAGGGAGTAGGCAGTAGGGGGAAGGTAGAAGGAGTGACGTGGGTCGGCTAATTCAGAACCGGGAGCGGTAGCGACCGGGTTGACCGGCAAAACTCCAGAAAGCAGGAAAGCAGAGGGGGAAAGCGAAGAGTTTTCCCCGATGATCCTTTTCCCCTCTTCCCCCGTTTTTAAATCACTATGAAAAAAGTTGGTTTTATAAGTTTAGGTTGTCCGAAAAATCTAGTGGACAGCGAAGTCATGATGGGACAGCTCGCTGCCACCGGCTATGAAATTACCGCCGACGCGAGCGAGGCTGACACCTTAGTTGTTAACACTTGCGGCTTCATCGAATCGGCAAAGCAGGAATCAATCGATGCGATCCTCGAAGCGGCGCGCTTAAAAACAGAAGGGAAGGCGCAGCGCCTGGTCGTCGCCGGATGTCTGGTCGAACGATATCGAGATGACTTGAAAGCGTCTCTTCCCGAGGTCGATGCATTCATTGGCACCAGCCAGATTAATGACATCCTCGCGGTTTGTGATCCGAAAACAGATACGCGATCGCTGCCGGTCATCGCGCTCGGCAATCAGAGCGCTACATATCTGTACGACGAATCAACGCCACGCATACTCGCAACGCCCAGCCACTACGCCTTCGTAAAGATCGCCGAAGGTTGCGATCGGCCGTGCGCGTTCTGCTTTATTCCGCAAATGCGCGGCCACTTTCGCAGTCGTCGTTTTGGTTCGATCGTCGCCGAAGCGCAGCAGCTCGCTGAAGAAGGTGTGAAGGAGTTGATACTCGTAGCCCAGGATTCTTCGCGCTACGGCGAGGACCTCGGCAAGCAGGACGCGCTGGCGCATTTGCTGCGCGAGCTGTCACACACGGACGGCATAGAATGGGTGCGCGTGATGTATACCTATCCGACGCACATCAGCGACGAGTTTCTGGAGGTGCT
>JBKPNP010000924.1:0-1397 GCA_046732775.1 Acidobacteriota bacterium | reverse complement strand
AGCAACGCTCCAAGGTCTTTTCCAATTGTCGTAATGAAATTCAAATTCCAAAGAAATGAAGAATTGCTCATCCGCGTCTTTGTAAACCGTCACATTTTGAAGTAATTCTGGCTCCCCTGAAATCAAAGTATAGTTTGGAGCGAACGACAGTACTGCGACATTCTTGGGTAGGTCACTGAACCGAGCGTTCAACAACAGCCCACCGACGTCGTCCTCATGCGCCGACACACTAACCTCCTCGTCCCGAGGGGCCGATAGCGTGCGAATAAAGACATTGCTGAAGGATTTTCCATCGATTAGCAGCTCCCTCCCTCCGAATTTATCAAGGCTAACTTCAATCACCAGGACTTTCCTTTCAACTGTTAAGAATGTACTGCCACGCGCGGCATCTCTTTTCCGTCACCGCCTTCAGCCGGCGTCAACACGCGTAACGGTTCATCCCAATCAATCGTTGGCACCGCGCCCGGACCGAATCGTCCTTCGCGTCCGCGCGCTTTGTCTCGTAACGCCTTCAACACTTTCTCTGGCGTAATCGGCACCTCATCGATGCGCACGCCGACTGCATCGTAAACTGCATTTGCCACGGCAGGCGGCACCGGCAGCAGCGGCCCCTGTCCGACTTCCTTCGCGCCGTAAGGCCCGTTTGGATCCGGGTCTTCGATCAGGTAAGTCTTGACGTCGCACATTTCCATTGTCGTTGGGCTCTTGTATTCGAGCATGGAGGGAAACTTATGCACGACGTTGCGATTCGCGCGGTAAACCATTTCCTCCATCAACACTTCTCCGAGCCCCATGTAAACGCTGCCTTCAACCTGGCCCATCACCAGCATCGGATTGATCGATTTGCCGATGTCGTGCGCAATCCAAACTCGTTCAACCACCACGATGCCGGTGTCCGGGTCGACGTCAACTTCCGCGATCGCGGCCGAGTAACTGTACGCCGGTGACGGTCCTACACCCGCACCTTTGTATCTGCCCGGAGAACGCGGCGGCGAATACGAGCCGACCGTGCCGATCGTGCCGAACTTCGATTCCGCCAAAACGACGGCTTCTGCGAACGACACACCAACCTCAGGGTTTTCAACGTCAAATACGCGCCGTTCCGCCAGCGAAAGGTTCGTAGTTGGGACACCCAACTTTTCCGCGACCGCAGCCACCAACAACTCGCGCGCTCGTTCTGCAGCCTGTATCGCCGCGTTGCCGGTCATCAAGGTCACACGGCTGGAATAACTACCGAGGTCAACTGGCGTCAGGTCTGTATCAGCAGTGATGACGCGAATGTCGAACGGATCGATACCGAGTATTTCAGCGACGATATACGCAAGAATTGAATCAGATCCTTGGCCGATATCAGTCGAGCCGCACATCACGCAGACGCCACCCTGCCGATCCAGTCT
>JBKPNP010000923.1:0-7661 GCA_046732775.1 Acidobacteriota bacterium | reverse complement strand
GGCTGGCGCGCGGCGGCCCGTGATAACAAGAGGTTGCCGACGTTCGCGCAAGCAATCACCAGCACTAAGGCCACAATTACCATCAGCATGCGCAACGCCTGGGTGTAGATCCGTCGCAAACCGGAAATGCCCCGCCCGCCTGGCGCCAGTGTCACGTAACTGTTCTCGATTGCAGCTCGATTAGCATCATTAGGCTGGCCTACCTGGGTCGTAAGAAACTGACGCAGTTCGTAATTCACACTCGCCTGCGCCTGTGCGATGGAAACGGCTGGCTTGAGCCGGCCCAACATGTTCAGCCAATAGACGGTTTTGTCGTCGCGATAGGCGCGGCGCAATTCGATTTGCGGCTGAAAGGCCAGCGGCAGCCAGAAGTCTGGCGAACGCCGGACGCGCGCGCCGAAAAACTCGGGCGGCATGATACCCACCACCGTGAACGCAGTGTTGTTGAGCAAAAGGATTTTGCCGACGGCCTGTGGGTCGCTGTTAAGTTTCTGCTTCCAGTAGCTATTGCTGATCACTGCCACCGGGTTTGCAGCAGGCGCATCGTCTTCGTTCGTCAGCGTACGTCCCTGCAGCGCACCGACACCGAGCACCGAAAAATAGTTTCCGGAAACGAGATGACCGGAGGCACGCTCGGCCGCGGTTCCTGGTTGCGCGTCAACCCGGCGCACACTGATGCGACTCTCGCCGCTGCGGAAGGCGCTCAGTTCCTGAAATGAAGAATTGTGTTCGCGAAAATGCTGGTAACCGGCGAAGGAAAACAAGTCCACTAAACCGGGGCTGATGTCGCCGTCGGAAGTACGCGTGCCTTCGCTCGCAGAATCATTAAAGAGCACCAGGGCTTCGGGGTTAGGCACCGGCAGCGGTTTCAAAACCACCGCATTTATTAATGTGAAGATCGCCGTGTTCGCGCCGATGCCAAGCGCCAAGATTACCAGGGCGATAAGTGTGAACGCCGGCCGCCTAAGCAAACCGCGCCAGCTGTAACGAATATCTTTCCACACTGACTCAATCATGATCTTTCCCCCAATGCCTTAAAGTTTCTGTTGCTATTCGTAACGCAGCGACTCAACCGGATCGACCTTCGTCGCACGCCGGCCCGGCACGTAACAGGCGACGAGAGCGACGGCTGTCAGTAGCACCGCGATCGACACGAACGTCGCCGGATCAGTTGGTTCAACTCCGAACAGCATGGTGGCCATCAATCGCGTTAACCCGAACGCACCGAGTAGCCCACAGCCGACACCGATCAGCGCCAGCAGCATTCCCTGGCGAATGATCATGCGGAACACGTCGCGCGGCTGGGCGCCGATTGCCATGCGTATTCCGATTTCATGCGTTCGTTGCGTGACTGAGTACGACATCACGCCGTAGATGCCGACGATTGCCAGCACCAACGCAATGCCGGCAAACAAGCTCAGCAGCGTTAAGTTCAAACGCTCCGGCGCCACCGATTCGGCGCGAATATCGTCCATGGAACGAATGCTGTAGATAGGCTGATCCGGATCCACTGCCTTCACTTGTTGCCGCACCGCGGAGATCAACTGATTGGGATCACCGGCGGCCTTAACAATGACGGTAAGGTTGCCGCCCGGTATCTGTGCAAACGGGAAATATCCCTGCACCCGCTTCGAGTCTTCTCCGAGTCCTTCCATCTTTACGCGGCCAACGACGCCGATAACCGTCAACAGCGGTGCCTTGGTTTCGGGCCCGCCGCCGCCGAGCCTGATTCGCTTGCCGACCGCAGCTTCGTTGGGCCAGTGGCGTCGCGCGAACTCTTCGTCGATGACCACTGTGTCCAGCGCCGCCACTTCTTTTTCCGGTGCACTGAATTTGCTCAAGTCTTTACCGGCCAGGTTTGAGCGATCGTCGTGGTCATTAAAATAACGTCCACTGCGCAAAGGAATGTTCATCGCCTTGAAATAATCTGGCGTCACCAGGCAGGCTTCCATCAGAGGTATCTGATCGCGCGGCGGCGGTGGTTGACCGTCAAGCGTGTAGGAGGTTTGCCAACCATTGTTGCCGAGGGGCAAACCGGAGGCGGCGGCCGTCGCTTCAACTCCCGGCAGGCTGCGCAGGTTCTCCAGTAGCCGATTGTAGAATTGTTCCTTCTGCTCCGGGCTCGCATATTTCTTTTGCGGGAGGGCGACACTGAAACTCGTCAGGTGTTCGTAGGAGAACCCGGGATTAACTTTCTGTAGCCGGTAAAAACTGCGAATCATCAGACCGGCGCCGACGAGTAGCACGAGCGTAGTGGCAACTTCAGCTACCACCAGCGAACTCCGCAGCCAATGCCGGCTCGAGACCGACCGGCCGGTTTCCTTCAACGTCTCATGAACGTCAACCACACCCGCTTGCAGCGCCGGCACGAGTCCAAACAAAAGTCCGGTCAGAAATGAAACCCCGAGCGTGAACGCCAGCACGCGCCAATCGAGCGAGATTTCTTTCGCACGCGGAATTGCATTGGGACTGATGTAGAGAATCAGGTCGATGCCCCAACGTGCAAACAGAATTCCCAACGAGCCACCGAGTAACGCGAGCAGTACACTTTCGGTCAGCAGTTGGCGCGCAATACGCCAACGTCCGGCGCCCATCGCCGCGCGAATGGCCATCTCCTTCTGTCTCGACTGTGCACGCGCCAGCAGCAGGTTGGCGATGTTGGCGCACGCGATTAAGAGCACGAAACCAACGGCGGCAAACAGCACCCACAAGGCGCGCTTGATGTCGCTAATATAGATATCGATCAACGGCCTGGTGCCTATGCCGTTGCCGGCGTTTGAATCCTGATACTGATTTGCCAGGTTCGCGCCAATCGCGTCCATCTCAGCTTTCGCTTGCGCAAACGACACGCCCGGTTTCAAACGCGCCACGCCATAAAGGCCGGGGTGGTTCCCGCGTTGCTGCCAGGACGGATCGCCCGATAGCTGGCCCACCGGTACCCACATCTCCACGCGGCTGGGAAACTGGAAGTCGCGGGGCATCACGCCGATGACCGTATAGCTTTTGCCGTTCAGCGTGATGGGTTGATTGAGGATGTTCTCTTGTCCACCGAAGCGGCGTTGCCACAGCGGATAACTCAGAACCACAACCGGGTTACCTCCGGGCTTGTCCTCTTCGTTGGTGTACAAGCGCCCCAGCATTGGATTAACCCGCAGCGCGGAGAACAGGTCCGAGGACATTTGGCCGGTCACAATGCGTTCGGGTTCACCCGCGCCGGTGAGGTTGTAACTGCTGCGATTAGAGACGCCGATGTTTTCGAATACGTGGTTCTGATTTCGCCAGTCGAGGAAGTTTGGATACGAGACTGAGATCTCATCCATCGACTTGCTGGTCTCGTTTATAAAAACCAAACGATCAGACTCGGGGTATGGCAGCGGCTTCAGCAACACCGCATTGACCACGCTGAAGATGGCGGTGTTCGCGCCAATCCCAAGCGCGAGCGCGAGAATTACCACGAAGGTAATGCCCGGGTTCTTCAGCAGCATTCGAAAACCGTAGCGCAAGTCTTGCCAAAATCTCAGCATGTAAGTCTCCTTAATTCAATTCGCCGAAATGTGCGTGCGACCTTGCTGCTCGTCGCGTCGAGTTACGAGCGGATCGACTCGTGTCGCTCTTCGCGGCCGGAGTTTAATTCGCCAAAACAGCTGCGAACCAACTGCAACACCCGAACGCGATTGCGAGAGCAGCAAGGTCGGTGGGCTGCACCTCGTGAAAAACATGTCTTATGTCCGACAAACTTTAGCTTGTCGCACTGCACGACAAGCTCAAGCTTGTAGGACATAAGACGCAAACTAACAGTTTGCGTTACAGCTTCATTCGTATCGCAATGCCACCAGCGGATCGACTTTCGTCGCCCGGCGCGCCGGGACGTAACATGCCAGCAGCGCGATACACATCAGTCCCAGCGAAACCGAAACGAACGTAATCGTATCGGTGGCGGTGACGCCGAACAGCAAACCTGCCATCACGCGCGTCACCGCAAAGGCGCCACCCAAACCAAGCGCCACACCACTCGCGGCCAGCACCATTCCGCTACCCATAATTAACTTGAGAACATCTCGCGTCTGCGCACCCAGCGCCATCCGTATGCCGATCTCGTGCGTTCGTTGAGACGCCACGAACGACATCACGCCGTAAATCCCCACCGCAGCGAGAACCAGAGCCAGCACGGCAAACACCAACAGCAGACTCATGAAGAATTGCCGCGTCAAAATTGATTCACTGAGCAACTGATCGAGCGTTGTCACATTAAAGACGGCCTGATCTTTATCCAGCGAGACCAGCTCACGTCTGACCGCCGCAGTCATCCCGTTGGCATCAACGTCGGTCTTGATTACGAGGCTGTTGAATGACGTTGAGAATTGCGAATGCGGCAGGTAAATCTGCATCGGCGCTCGCTGGTCCAACGCATACTGCGAAACGTCGCTTACCACTCCGACGATTGTGCGCCATGGCTGAGGTCGCTTTTCATCCCCAGGAAACTTGATGCGTTTGCCGATTGGATCCTGGTTCGCCCACAGTTGCGCCGCCATCGTGCGATTGATCAAGGCGACCGGTTGCCCGTCGGTTACATCCTGCTCGGTTAAGGCGCGACCCTTCACCACCGGAATTTCCATGGCCCGCAAATAGCCCGGCGACGTCACGTAAAGATCAACCGTAATCTCCTCGCCGCGGGCGCGTGGTTGATCCTCGACCTGCAAACCGCGGCCGTCGAAGTTGTCGCTCAGCGGCAGCACGCTGGTCGTCCCCACTGCTTTCACGCCCGGCAGCGCCGCAAGTTTCTCCGTCAGTTGTTTGTAAAACGCGATCTGGTTCTCAGGCTTGGGATAACGTGCGCCCGGTAGACCGATGTTCATTGCCAACACGCCGCGCGGGTTGAAGCCGGCATCGACCTTTCGCAGCCGCAGGACGCTACGAATCAGCAAACCGGCACAAACAAGCAGCACCAGGGTCAGGGCGATTTCGGATACGACCAAAGCACTCCGCAAACGATTCCGGCTTCCCGATGAGCCACCGCTGCGTCCGGATTCTTTAAGCGACTCGACGAGGTTTGGACGTGAAGTTTGCAGCGCGGGCGCAAGTCCGAATATCAATCCGGTCAGGATCGAAATGCCGAAGGTAAACGCCACCACGCGCCAATCAACCGCCGCATTTTGCAGCAGCGGGTTGAGCTTGGCGCCTGCCGTGGCGACCAAGCTCGTGCCCCAAACCGCTAGCAACAAACCCAGCGCGCCGCCGGTGACCGAGAGCAGCAAACTCTCCGTCACCAGTTGCCTGATTAACCGAGCACGGCCCGCGCCAATTGCGGACCGAATCGTTATTTCCCTGGCGCGTACCGTCGATCGCGCCAGCAAAAGATTCGCGACGTTTGCACAGGCAACCAGCAGGACGAAAACGACTGCGCCGAACACGAGCCACAATGTCGGTCTGATATCGCCGACGATTTCGTCTGTAATTGAAACTACCGCGGCGCCCTGGTTCTTGTTGGTAGTCGGATGCTGTTGCTGTAGTCGCGCCGTGACGACATTGAGCTCACTCTGCGCTTGTTGAATCGTGATGCCGGGTTTCAAGCGTCCGATCGCGCGCAGGTGACGCGCGTCGCGCTCGGTGTCGTCATAGGCCTCGGCGACCGGCCGGTAGAATTGACCGGTTCGCGAAACGAGCGAAGCCGGCAACGATTGAAAGTCGGGGCCCATTACGCCGATAACGTTGTAGGAGCGCGCGTTGAGTTGAATTGATTTGCCAATGATGTTCGGGTCGCCGCCGAAGCGCCGCTGCCAGAGAGCATGACCAAGCACGACGACAAAGTCCTTGCCGTCCTGTTGATCTTCCGGTGTGAACACGCGACCGAGAATCGGCTCGCCTTTCATAACTCGGAAAAAACCATCGCCTACCTGTATCCCCGCAACGCGTTCCGCCTCATGTTCGCCGGACATGATCGGGAACCAGCTGGTGTAAGTCGAAACGTCTTCGAAGGCGGTCGTCTGCGAGCGAAAGTCTGCAACGTCTGTCGCCGAAACCTGGTTATGCTTTTTAAGCGTTTCCTGATCGCTGTCACCCCAAATTAAGACCAGACTGCCCGGGTCTTTGTACGGCAGCGACTTCAGCAGGACGGCGTTGATGACACTGAACACGGTGGTATTTGCACCGATGCCGAGGGCGATCGAAATCACGGCTACCAGTGAAAAACCCGGCGCCCTGACCAGGAGCCGAAGTGAGTAGCGAAGGTCGCGGAGCAACGTGTTCATAAAATTTCCATTCGTAACGCAAACTGTTAGTTTGCGATTCTTTTCGTAATGCTTAATCGAT
Organism: Acidobacteriota bacterium; assembly: GCA_046732775.1. Taxonomy (GTDB): domain Bacteria; phylum Acidobacteriota; class Blastocatellia; order Pyrinomonadales; family Pyrinomonadaceae; genus PSRF01. Next base: position 1,352 of record JBKPNP010000923.1, on the reverse strand, counting down.
CAGGAGACGCAAACTAACAGTTTGCGTTACACCATCATTCGTATCTCAACGCGACCAACGGGTCGACTTTGGTCGCGCGGCGCGCCGGCACGTAACAGGCCAACAGCGCGACCACCGCGAGGAGCAAAGTTAAACTTACATACGTCACCAGGTCTGTAGGTGCGACTCCAAAAAGCAGACCACGAAGTAAACGGGTGATCGCGAATGCGCCGATCAAACCCAGACCGACGCCGATCAGTGTCAATCGCATACCCTGCCGCAGTAGCCAGTTCAAAATTGATCCGGTGCTGGCGCCCAGCGCGAGCCGGATGCCAATCTCGCGTGTCCGTTGTGTAACCGAATACGCCATCACGCCGTAAATTCCGATGCCCGCCAGGAACAGCGCGAGAGCGCCGAACAACCCGACCACGCGCATCGCAAACCGTCGTTGGGCCACTGACGCCGAAACCACCTCGTCCATCGTCTGCTCGCCGAAAACGGGAAGGTTTGGATCGACCGCTTGCACTTGCTGCCGTAGCGCCTGACCCAGCCCGGCCGGGTTGCCGGTAGTGCGCACGTAAATCGCCATTGCATAACTTGGGTTTTGCAGTATCGGCACGTAGATGTGCGGTTGATCGGGACGGTCGAAACCTTCCGATTTGATGTTGCCGACCACGCCAGCAATTGTTAGCCAGGGATTCTTCGATTCGCGCGGTCCGAACTTCACGTGGCGGCCGACCGGATCAGTGTTTCCGAAGAAGCGGTTAGCCAGAGCTTCATCGATTAGTGCGACCTTCGCGGTATCTACGTCGTCGCTTGATTCGAAAAAGCGCCCGCGCACCAGCGGCGTTCCCAACACGCGGAAATAGTCGGCGCTGACGAGAGAGAATTTTGAGCGCGGCAGATTTGCGTCAGTCGCCGGTTGGTCTTCAATAGTGAAAACACCGGGCTTGTTTTGTTCCAGCAGCGGCACGCCGGCGCCACTGCCGACGGCGGCGTATTGCACGCCCGGCAGCGTACTCGTCCGGCTCAGCACTTCCTTAATGAACGCCGCACGTTTGGCAACGGGCCGATAGGGATCGCGCTGCGGATTGTTGGGAACGGGCAGCCAAATGCGGGCCAACATCACATTGCTGGAATTGAAACCCGGATTGACATCCATCAGGCGTGAGAAGCTGCGCAGCAACAGGCCGGCTGCAATCATCAGCATGAGAGACAGCGCGAACTCGACTATCACAAGGCCGCTGCGGAAGCGGTGCTGCCGTGCGCCGGAGCCACTGCCCTGCCCCCCTTCCTTCAAGCTGCCAACCATGTCCGGACGCGACGCTTGCAGCGCCGGTATCAAGCCAAATAACAAGCCGGTCAAGGTTGAG
>JBKPNP010000922.1:0-4869 GCA_046732775.1 Acidobacteriota bacterium | reverse complement strand
GAGTGCGACGGCCTGCCGCAACACAAATATCGACCCAGCGCCGTAGTTTTTCCTGCAACCACTGAAGAGACAGCTGCCGTGATGAAACTCTTACATCGCGAGCGTGTCGCCTTTACGCCGCGTGGCGCCGGCACAGGTTTGTCCGGTGGAGCCCTGGCGCTGACGCACGGCGTCGTCATTGAAATGGCGCGCATGCGCCGGATATTGAAGATCGACGAGGCGAATCGCATCGCGGTGGTGCAGCCTGGCGTCGTGAACTTGCACGTCTCTCGCGCCGTCGCGCATCTTGGTTTGCACTACGTTCCGGATCCGTCGAGCCAACCCACCTGCACTATCGGCGGCAACATCGCTGAAAGCGCCGGCGGCATCCATTGCTTGAAATATGGCACGACTACGGACCACGTGCTGGCGCTGCGTGTGGTTCTGAGTGACGGAGAAATCGTCGACTTGAACGGTGGCGCAAACGAAGTTACCGGCTACGATCTTCGTGGGCTCTTCATCGGATCAGAAGGAACGTTCGGCATCGCGACCGAGGCGACCTTGCGCCTGGTCCCAATCCCACCGGCTGTGCGCACCCTGCTCGCGGAATTTGCAGAAGTTAACGACGCGAGCCATGCCGTGTCGGCAATCATCGCCGCGGGCGTGATGCCGGCGGCGCTCGAGATGATGGATCATGAAATCATCCGTGCAGTCGAGGCGAGCGTTTTTGCCGCCGGGCTACCGCTCGACGTTGGCGCCGCACTACTGATCGAACTCGACGGGATCGAAGCTGGCCTCGATGACGAAGCGGAACACGTTAAAAGCATCTGCCTGCAAAACGGCGCGCGCAATTGCCGCAGCGCACAAGACGAGAATGAACGAAAGAAACTTTGGGCCGCGCGAAAGGGGGCGTTTGGCGCGATCGGCCGGATTTCGCCTGACTCAATGATTCAAGACGCCGTCGTGCCGCGATCACAATTACCCACCGTGCTGGCATCGGCCTATGAGATTGCTGCGAAATATCAGTTGCGCATCGCGAATGTCTTCCATGCCGGGGACGGCAACCTGCACCCGCTGATCTGTTTCGACTCGCGCTCGGCCGTTGAAGTGCACAACGTCAAAGAAGCAGGACGCGAATTGATGGAAACGTGCGTGCGCGCCGGCGGGAGCATCACGGGTGAACATGGTGTCGGATTCGATAAGCGCGAGTTGTTGTCGCTTATCTTTTCCGAGACAGACATGGACGCAATGCTGCGTGTGCGCGCGGCATTCGATCCGGAGGGACTTTGCAACCCCGGCAAGGTCATTCCGATGCTGCGCGGCTGCGGTGAAGCGAGCGCAGCCATAAACCTCAAACCTAACGGCACTGGTCAAGCCGCAGCGACGTTTGACAGTCCAGCGCGTTCAACCCCGCCCCCAGCTTCAACAAAACGGGACTTTCACTCCGAGACCGCGCGTCGCCGGTTAGCTGAAATCGTTGACGCTGCAAACGTGCAAACTGGCGATTCAACTGCACTGACGGTTTTCCCGCGATCAGCGAACGAAGCGTGCGAAATCATGAAGCTTGCGTCCAGCGAACGGTGGTCTGTCATGCCGGCTGGGGCGATGACCTTGCCTCGGGCGCAACAACCGCACGTTTTCATCAGCAGTAAAAGACTGAATCGAATCGTCGAACATGAACCGGCAGATTTAATCGCTGTCGCCGAAGCCGGTGTCACACTTAACGACTTCAACGAGGCACTCGCGCGGAACGGTCAATGGCTGCCACTCGACCCGCCTGACGCGGGCAGCGCAACTATCGGCGGCGTGGTGGCAACCGGGCTTGGCGGCGCGCAGCAATTCGGCTATGGCCCTCCGCGGCGTCACGTAATCGGAATGAAAGTGGTGCTTGCCGATGGCAACCTGATCAAGGTCGGCGGCCGGGTGGTAAAGAACGTCGCGGGCTATGACCTCTGCAAGTTATTCGCTGGTAGTTATGGAACGCTGGGCCTAATCGTCGAAGTTAATTTCAAACTGCGACCGCTCCCGTTCGCCACGGCGAGCGTCATCTTTTCAAGTGAACCGGAACAACTGGTTGGCTTAGCGAATGAAATAATTCAAGCTCGCCTTTTTCCGGTAGCGCTTGAGCTCTTATCGCCGGAGCTCGCTGCGGCGAACTCTCACCAGCTTCTGATAAGATTCGCCGGTTCAAAGAGTGGTGTTGGGCATCAAATCGGGCAGACGCAGCAACTGGCGAACGGGCAGGGCGAGCTGCAACTGGTCTTGGACGATCAACAATTATGGCGTGACGTTGCCGCATTGCCGCTACAGTTTGAAAATGCGCTGGCGCTGCGTGTGAGTTTACCGCCCGCCTCGTTGTCGCAGTTTCTGGCTGTGGTTAAAGACCGTGACGAAAGTTCGAGGTTGATCTGGCAAGCGAGCGTGGGCGATGGTCTCGTGCAATTGATTCAGAGAGACTGGCCGTCGCCGACTACTGGCCCACAGATAGAAGCCTTGCGAAACGAAGCGCATCGGCTCGGCGGCAAGCTGGTCTTTCAGGTTGTTCCCCCAGACTTTGTGATGAGTAACAGCTGGCGTGAATCGACGCCCGGACTCGCGATCATGCAACGGTTGAAACAGCAACTGGATCCGCTGAACGTGTTCGCGGACCCGCGTTTTGGATTTTGAACAATTTGAGATCGGTCAATCACATGAACTTACTGACAAACCCAATCCGTCTCCGCCCGCTGCGCTTATTGCTCACTGCTATTTTGATCGCGGCATTGTCGCCGTTAATTCCTTTCCGGTTGATAACGCCAGCGACACAGGCGGCGTCTCGCGATCCGGTGCGTGCTGCGCATGGCATGGTTGCTTCGACGAATGAAGTGGCTTCGCAAGTCGGTGTCGACATTATGAAGCGCGGCGGTAACGCGATCGACGCGGCGATCGCAGTCGCCTTCGCACTGGCCGTTACACATCCTGCCGCCGGCAATCTTGGTGGTGGCGGTTTCATGATGATTCGTTTGAAAAACGGCAAGACGACCGCGATCGATTACCGCGAGATGGCGCCCGCCGCGGCCACACGCAATATCTACCTCGACAAGGACGGAAATTTAATCGAAGGCGAAGGTGGCTCGCTGGTGGGCTATCGCGCTGCGGGCGTGCCCGGCACTGTGCGCGGAATGGAACTGGCGCTGAAGAAATACGGCTCGGGCAAACTTAGCTGGGCCCAATTAATTGAACCGGCGCACAAACTGGCGACCGGTTTCAGCGTCAACTATTCGCTGGCTCAATCGCTGCGCGGTAGTAATGATTACCTGTCGCAGTATCCGGAAACGAAGCGCATCTATTTAAACGGCGGCCGCTTTTACAAAGAAGGCGAGATTTTTCGGCAACCGGATCTCGCCGCGACTTTCGCTCGACTGCAAGCCGCCGGGCCAAATGAATTCTATGAAGGCCAAACCGCGAAGTTAATCGTTGACGATATCAAACGGCACAACGGTTTGATGACTCTGGCGGACCTGCACGGCTACGTTGCGAAGGAGCGCATTCCGGTGCGCACGAGCTATCGCGGTTACGAAATCATTTCGATGCCGCCACCATCGTCTGGCGGGGCCGTGCTCATCGAGATGCTGAATATTCTCGAGGGCTACGACTTAAAGAAACTCGATTCAGCATCGTCCGAACGTTACCACCTGATGACTGAAGCGATGCGCCGGGCGTTTGCCGATCGCGCCGAATTCATGGGCGACTCGGATTTCGTGAAGGTGCCCGTGGCCGGCCTGATCGATAAGTCGTACGCAGAGAAACTACGTCGCAGCATTAGTAGCGAGCGAGCGTCAACCAGCGTTGAAATTAAGTCGGGCCAGCCGGTCGGTTACGAATCAGAAGAGACAACCCACTTCACCGTAGTCGATGCGGCCGGCAATGCTGTGTCTAACACCTACACCTTGAACAACTCTTACGGATCGGCCGCGGTGGCTAAGGGCACCGGCATAATTCTGAACGACGAGATGGACGACTTCGCCGCCAAGCCTGGCACGCCCAACATGTACGGATTGATTCAAGGCGAACGCAACGCGGTGGCTCCGCGCAAGCGTCCACTCTCGGCGATGACGCCAACTTTTGTTTTGCGAAAAGACGGAAGTCTGTGGTTCACGGTCGGCAGTCCGGGTGGGCCCACGATCATCAACACGGCGCTCTGCATCATCACCAACGTGATCGATTACGGCATGGACATTCAACAGGCTGTCGACTTCCCGCGCATACATCACCAGTGGCTGCCGGATGAGCTCGCCTTCGAGCCCTACGGTCTGTCGGGCGACACGCAGAAAGCGCTGCTGGCGCTCGGTCATAAACTCGCCAAGCCGCGCTACCTCGGCAACGCCGAGGCAATCATGATTGAGGAGAAGACCGGCGTGCGTCTGGGCGCAACTGATCCCCGACGCAGCGACGGACCCGCGGTTGGGTATTGAAGTAAATTAGAAGTCTAAATTGTTGCGCTAATTCACGGCAACATTAGATGAGATTTGGAATCGTCTAGATCGAAAGTATGTATCACAGCAGAGTAACGTCTTAAGAGATGTTCAATCATTGCTGTCGTACAATTGCCGACGTGCAACCAAATAATTTGGGCGGCGCCCCTTGAAACAGGCTCCGCTGCTGGAAAATCTGAGTCTTTTGAAACAATCGCCTACTCATGAACCTCAGCGTATCGCCAAATTGTTAAGTCATCGGCATCGTGTAAGCCGATTTCTCTCACGTGCACACTTTCAGGATAAAGGTCGGACAACAGTCGCGGAAGTCGAGGCGAGATATTTTGATCAAAGAGCAGTTTCATGATCTGGCAAGGTAGCAAGTTTACGTTCACGGTCAGCGGCGAACGCTAAACACGCCTTGATATCCTCGGCG
>JBKPNP010000921.1:0-4923 GCA_046732775.1 Acidobacteriota bacterium | reverse complement strand
TTTTCCACCGGGGCTTTCGCGTCGGCCAGGATCAAGGGAGTCGTGCTGGAACCCTTGATGCCCATCTTGTGTTCTTCAGCACCGTGCGTCAGTCCTTCCTGCCGCTCGACGATGAATGCCGAAAACTTGTCGCCGTCAACTTTCGCAAAGACGATAAAGATGTCGGCGAAGCCGCCGTTAGTGATGAACATCTTCTCGCCGTTAAGAATGTAATGTGTGCCATCCTCGCTAAGACGGGCGGTCGCTTTCGCGGCCATGGCGTCAGAACCTGAGCCGGCTTCGGTCAACGCGTAAGCCGTAATAATTTCGCCTGAGGCGATCTTCGGCAGATACTTCTGTTTCGCGGCTTCGGTGCCAAAGTAGATGATCGGCAACAGGCCAATGCCACTCTCGGCGCCGAGCGTGGTCGCAAACGAGGCGCAACGACCAATGTTTTCTCCAACGAGGGCGCCGCTCGTTTGATCGAGACCGAGCCCGCCGTATTCTTCCGGAATATTCGCGCCGATGAGGCCGAGTTCAGCAGCCTTGCCCACCAGTTCGCGGGCCAGTTTCCAGTCATGCTTTTCGAGCGCGTCGATGTGCGGCACCACCTCGCCGTCGATAAACTGGCGCGTCGTTTCCGCAATCATGCGGTGCTCTTCGGTAAAATCTTCAGGCGTGAACACCTCTGCCGTGGTGCGGTCCTCAATCAAAAAGGCGCCGCCCTGCACTACCTGTTTTTGTTCAACTACGGCCGACATGTTTTTGTTCCTTTCAGTCAAAAGTGAGCGGTGGGCAGTGAGCAGTTAAAAACAATTTTCGTTCTGCTGACTGCTTACTGCTTACAGTCTTTCAAATATTCCGGCAGCACCCATGCCGCCGCCGACACACATCGTCACCATTCCATAACGCGCGTTGCGACGTTCGAGCTCGCGCAGTATTGACGCGGTCAACTTCGCCCCGGTGCAACCGAGCGGGTGGCCCAGCGCAATCGCGCCGCCGTTCACATTAACTTTATCGATATCCAAACCGAGCGTCTTGATCACTGCCAACGACTGCGCCGCGAATGCTTCGTTCAACTCAATGACGTCGATATCTTCGAGTCTGAGTCCCGCAAGCTTCAGAACTTTGGGAATCGCATATACCGGTCCGATGCCCATCTCTTCCGGTGGACAACCCGCGGTCGCGTAAGCCACAAAACGCGCCAGCGGTTTGACGCCGAGACTCGCCGCTTTATCGGCTGACATTACCACGGCCGCTGCCGCACCGTCCGACATTTGCGAAGCATTGCCCGCCGTAATTGTGCCCTTCATATTGAATGCCGGTTTGAGCTTCGCCAGGCCCTCGATACTGCTGTCGCGGCGCACGCCTTCGTCCTGTTTGAAAACTATCTCGCGCGTTTGCTTGCGTCCCTTTTCGTCGAGGTCTTCGATGGTGACGTTCAGCGGCACTGTTTCATCTGCAAACTTATCGGCGTCTAACGCTGCGGCGGCGCGCTGATGTGAACGCAAAGCAAACTCGTCCTGCTCCTCGCGAGTTACGTTGTATTTGCGTGCGACGTTTTCGGTGGCCAGGCCCATGTTCAGATAAAAATCAGGATAGTGCTCAACCAGATAGGGATTCGGACGGATGATGTGCCCGCCCATTGGAATCATCGACATGGTTTCCAGCCCGCCGGCGACGGCGACTTCCGCACTTCCGGTCCTGATGCGATCGGCCGCGATTGCGATTGATTGCAAGCCGGACGAACAAAAGCGATTGATCGTCATCGCGCTCGTTTCCACAGGCAGACCGGCACGGATAGCCGCGGCGCGTGCGACGTTCATGCCCTGTTCCGCTTCGGGCATGGCGCAACCCATGATCACGTCTTCAATCTCAGACGCTTCGAGTCCGGGCACGCGCGCGAGTGCCTCTTTGATAACAGCGCCACCCATTTCATCCGGCCGCGTATTTCGCAGGGTGCCTTTTGGCGCTTTGCCAACCGCCGTGCGAACTGCTGAAACGATCAGTGCATCTTTCATGTGTTTGTCCAAAATCCGTGTGACGCGGCTATGCCGCCCGGTGTGCCGAAGGGCTTCGCCCTTCCGACTAACTCCCTTTGATTCAGGGGCTACGCCCCCGCGAGGCTTAGCCTCGGGCAGATTTCAAATCTCATGGAAAGGCAAAGCCTTTCCGCACGCAAGGCGGCCGAGCCGCTGGACTCCCGACTTCAGAGTCCTGACTCCTTCCTCTTAATTCCTCAACGGCTTCCCGGTCTTCAGCATCGCCGCCAAGCGCTCCTGCGTCTTCCTCGTGCCAGCCAACGACAGGAATGCTTCGCGCTCGAGATCCAACAAATACTGTTCAGACACTCTCGTCTGATGGTTCAAGTCTCCGCCAGTCAAAATGCGCGCGAGCTTCTCGCCAATCAACGCGTCGTGATCTGAAATGTAACCGGCGCGCTTCATTTGATGAATGCCCAACTTCAACGTCGCCAGGGCCGAATTACCGAGGGCGAGAATGTCTGTCCGTGGTTGCGGCTGCACATAACCGCTGGCCGCGAGCGACAGCACTTCCTGCTTCGCGTCCGCAATCAAACGGTCGCCATTCATCGAGATTGTGTCATCCTCCGCCAGAAAGCCGTAGGTGCGCGCTTCCGCCGCCGAGGTTGCAACCTTAGCCAGTGCGATAGTCTCGAACGCGCGCTTCACAAACGGAAACGGGTCCGCGTCATCCACGTTTTTCGGAATCGAATCGAGCGTCCGCAGTAACAACTCTTTGGTGCCGCCCCCTGCGGGAATGATGCCGACTCCGACTTCCACCAGTCCGATGTAAGTTTCGGCCGCCGCGCGCACGCGATCGCCGTGCAGAACCATTTCGCAACCGCCGCCAAACACCATATTGAACGGCGCCACTACCACCGGCTTCGGCGAGTAGCGCAAACTCATCGTCGCTGCCTGGAACGCTCGGCCCATCATGTCGAGCTCTTCCCAGTTTTCTTCCTGGGCTTCCATCAACATCAGCATGATGTTTGCGCCGACGCAAAAATTCACACCCTGATTGCCGACCACCAGCCCGACAAAATTCTTTTCCACTTCAGCCAGCGACTGCTTCAGCATCTGCAACGTGTCGCCGCCAATCGCATTCATCTTCGAGTGAAACTCGAGACAAGCAACACCGTCGCCGATGTCGATCAACGAAGCGCCGGAATTCTTCTTGATAACTCCGGTGCGCTCCTTGACGGATTTGAGAATGATTACGCCCGGCTGATCCGCAAGTGGCTGGTATTGGCCGCTCGCAAAATCAAAATAGAACTTCTGGCCGTCCTGCTGCTTGTAAAAAGACGTTGCGCCTGAATCGAGCAGCTTTTGAACGTTCGCGGGAATGGCGACGCCGTCTTCCTTCATGCGCGCAACCGATTTCTCGACTCCGATCGCGTCCCACGTTTCAAAGACGCCCAGCTCCCAATTGAATCCCCAGCGCATCCCGCGATCGACTTCCACAATATTGTCTGCAATTTCCGGAAGGCGATTGGCGGCATAACGGAACGTGCGCGACATCGTCTTCCAGAGAAACGAGCCCACCCGATCCTTACTCCAAACCAAAGCTTTGATCCGCTCCGGCAGGTCTTCGATGTTCTTTGCCATGTCGAGCGCCGGAAGTTTCACTTTTTGCGCAGGCCGGTAGTCGAGGGTTAAATGATCTAATGCCCAAATCTCTTTCTTGCCGCCTTCACCGGGCTGCCGGCGATAAAACCCGCCCTTCGTTTTGTTACCCAGAATTCCGCGGCCAATCATCGCCGTGAGAAATTCGGGGGCCACAAAAACCTCGCGCTCGTCATCTTCCGGCAAAGCGTCGAACAGATTTTTTACGACGTGACCAAACACATCGAGGCCTACGAGATCGAACGTCCTGAAGGTTGCGCTCTTCGGCCGTCCGACTGCCTGGCCGGTAATCTTGTCGACCTCTTCGATCGAGTAGCCATCCTCCAGCATCGTTTTGATCGTCACCATTGCGCCAAACGTGCCGATGCGATTGGCGATAAAGTTTGGACGATCTTTCGCCGACACCACGCCTTTGCCGAGCCGCCGATCGAGAAAGCCGTAGAGGAAGCACGACACTTCCGGCTTCGTCCATTCGGTACGAATTATTTCAACGAGATGCAGGTAACGCGGCGGGTTGAAAAAATGCACGCCGAGAAAGTGCGCGCGAAAATCTTCGGAGCGACCTTCGGCGAGTTGGCGAATCGGAATGCCGCTGGTATTTGAACCAACTATCGAGCCCGGCCGCCGATGTTGTTCGACCTTCTCGTACAGCCCGCGCTTGATTTCAAGGTTCTCGACCACCGCTTCGATGATCAGGTCGACGTCCTTAAGTTTTGATAAGTGGTCTTCGAAGTTGCCGATGGTTACAAGGTTCGCCTTGTCAGGTGTGAAAAAAGCTGCCGGCTTCGCTTTCTTCGCGGCTTCGAAACCGGCGCGCGCAATGCGATTGCGTACGTCCTTCGACTCCAGTGTCAAACCCTTGGCCTGCTCTTCCGGCGTCAATTCCCGCGGCGCGATGTCGAGCAAGATGGTGGGAACGCCGGCGTTCGCGAGGTGGGCGGCAATCTGCGCACCCATCGTCCCCGCTCCTAAAACTGCAGCTTTTTCAATTCGCATAATGTTCGGCAAGGCTGGAGCCGTCCATCTCTGACTCTGTCTCAGGGATACGGCGCTAATAAACAAGAAATTGTAGCGGCATCATACTGAATGAGTATTCATTCAGCAAGCGATTAGGTGGGGTTTTGCAAGGAAACTACGACGAGCGTCGCGGCAAAGCGATCATGGTGGCGCTTTGTTCAAGTGATGGGCAGGCAGTTAAATAGGCGTGGGCGAATCTCCCAACCGGATCGAACGCCAAAGGTACGACAGTCGGCATCTGCACTGAAAGTTTAACGAAGTTCGACTGCCGCTCCTTCAGCGC
>JBKPNP010000920.1:0-7741 GCA_046732775.1 Acidobacteriota bacterium | reverse complement strand
GCCAGGCCGGCGACGCCGGCGCCGAGCACGAGGATGTCAGAGCTGTCCATCTCGAAATTATCCGGGGTGGTTCCTGGCCCCGCTATTTACGGCTGCGCTTCCGTTTAGCCTTTGACTCCGCCCGGCATTTCACGCATTTGCAGCCGATCGGCTTGATGATGTCGTCAAAATATTCCTTGCCGTAGTTGTATGCGATCTCCTCGCCGGCCTTAATATTTCGTTTTGACCAAATCCAAACGCGGCGTCCGGAAATGATGGCTTCGGCGTTTGGGGCGCAGGAGTGATTGATGTAACGCGCGATGTTGCTGCGCGGGCTGCCATCGATCGACCACTTGCTGTTAACGCCGAAAAAATACTTGCCGTACCTCTTCTCGACCTCTTCGTTTGGCAGGTAAGGTCCGATGTATTCGATGATTCTTTTGCCTTTAGGAATCGGCTTCAGGGCGAACAGGCCCAGGCCGGTAGCGGTGCGCTTGATGGCATAGTTGCCATTAGCTGGTTTCATTCATGTCTCCAGATGAATTCAAAATATTAGTGCGAGCTTTTACAGCGCGACTTCGTTGTTCTGCAAAGCAGCGTGTTCGTTCAATGCGGTCAACCACGAAGGCGACCAAGCGGAGGTGCTGTCCTTTCCCTTTGCCTGTCTCTCACCGATGCCGCCAGCGCCCGGTAGCAATCTGTTAACGAGTGCGAGCAGATCAGCACTCAGTTCCGGCATCAATGCGTCGATCAAAACAGCCGCCTTCGCTTGGACGGAGATTATCAATTCCGCTCTGCCGCTGAGGCAGGCATCGACAATCTGACGCGCCGCGCGCTCCGCTTTAATTGACGTTAGCGGTAACGCGTCGCTGATGCTGAACCATGCATACTCGGCGCGATGCCGTCCTTTGAAGTCGGCGTTGCGCGGGCTGCCCGTTCGCATCAGACCAGGACAAACGGTTGTGACGGCGATGCCGTCTTGGCGCAACTCGGCCGCCAAACCTTTCGATAGCCCAACGAGCGCAAACTTGCTGGCGCTGTACGGTAACAGATGTGGGACGCTAATTTTTCCGCCGATCGAAGAGATGTTAACTATGCGGCCACTCTTCTTTCGTCGCATCTCAGGCAGCACGGCGAGTATCGTGTTGAATGGGCCCCAGAAGTGAATCTTGAGTGCCTGATCGAAATCCTCACGAGTCATTACGTCGAAAGGACCTACCTGAATCAGCCCAGCGTTGTTTACTAACACGTCAACGCTGCCGAACGCTTGCTCGATCTGGCCTATCATGTTCGCCACTTCGTCTTCACGTGTGACGTCACAGCGGATCGTAAGCACTTCGCTTCCGAATTCGAGTAAGTCGACATGCGCGCGTTCGAGTTCTTCGGCATCGCGAGCACAAATCACCACGCGTGAGCCTTCGCGTAAAAACTCGCGCGCCATTACTAACCCCAAACCGCGCGAGCCGCCGGTTATCAGCACCGTCTTGCCGTTGAGATCGTACGACGCGAGTTTACTAAATACATATCGGGCAGCGGTAAACGCACCAGCAGTAAGCGCAACGGCTTTCAAGGCAGTGTTAATGTTTGTGTTCGACATGCTTAAAATTCAAGCAACTTCTGCACCCGCAAATTTATAAGCCGTTTGTTCGTATCTGATTTCACCGCGTGGAACTGCAACTGCTTGAGCGTCGATGGTCGCACAAATCGAAAACTTCGAGCGTGAAAGTGGTGCCGTGCGCTGTCCGGCATGCAGTCACTCGTATGTAATTCAAACGTAAACGGTCTTCAAGATGAAAGCCAAACGAGAACAATTATCAGTTGGTGGCAAACGCATCGCAGTTTCCAACCTTGAAAAGTTGATGTATCCCGGCCATCGCTTCACGAAAGGCCGTGTGATTGATTACTACATTCAGATTTCAAAGTACCTGTTGCCACACCTCGAGAACCGGCCCATCACTTTAAAGCGCTTTCCTGAAGGAGTGTTCGGGGAATTTTTTTATGAGAAAGACGCGCCTGCGTTTACACCGGAGTGGGTGAAGACGTTTGCGGTTCCACGCCGCAGCCGGAACAGCGGCCCCGACATCCGCTATATTCTCGTGAACGATCTGCCGACGTTGGTGTGGCTCGGAAATCTCGCAAACCTCGAGATTCATCCATTTCTGCATCGCGTGCCGCGAATTGAACGGCCGACCGCCATCGTCTTTGACTGCGACCCCGGCGAAGGTGCTGACATTCTGACCTGCGCGCGAGTCGCTTTCATGCTGCGGGAGCTGCTGATTGAACTGGGCTTGCAATCGTACGCGAAAGTCTCGGGGTCAAAGGGCTTGCAAGTTTACGTGCCGCTGAACACGCCGGTTACTTACAACGAGACTCAGCCCTTCGCAAAAGCGATTACAGAGTTACTTGCCCAGCGCGAACCGAAACTGATCGTTTCTGAAATGCCGAAGGTGTTTCGGACGAGAAAAGTGTTCATTGACTGGAGTCAGAACGACGATTTCAAGTCGACCGTCAGCGTTTATTCGTTGCGCGCGAAATCACATAGTCCGTACGTTTCCACGCCGGTTGAATGGGATGAACTAACGCAGGCAATGGATAAAGCTGCTGCTGACAGTCTTTATTTCAAGCCTGACGAAGTGCTCGAGCGCGTGCGTGACCACGGCGATTTGTTCAGTCCCGTATTGACTCAAAAGCAGAAACTCCCGCGGGAGGTCGCCGCCTATCTCGCTAAACAGAGCCGCAGGCCGACCGAAAAGATCCGCGGCCTCGAGCTATACGAACACAAGCGAAACTTTTCCCGGACGAAGGAACCGAAACCGAAGTTGCAACGGAGCAGGCAGGGCGGACGGCGTCGCTTTGTCATCCAAAAGCACGCGGCGAGTCACCTTCATTACGATTTTCGTTTGGAGATGCACGACGTCTTGAAGTCATGGTCAGTTCCGAAAGGGCCCCCCTACAGGGAGGATGAACGCCGGCTCGCGATGGCCACCGAAGATCACCCGCTCGAGTATTTGGATTTCGAAGGCATTATTCCGAAGGGACAATACGGCGGCGGGACAGTGATGGTGTGGGACATCGGTACTTACGATTTGATCGAGGGCAATTACTACAAGGGATTTCTGCGTGTGCATTTGTCCGGCGAAAAGTTAAAAGGCGAATGGACGCTGGAGCGATTCCGCGAGGAGCCTGGGAATAAGTGGCAACTGCGAAAAACAGGAGGCAACACGCGAAGTATTTCTAAAACCCGTGACGACCAGTCCGCTTTGACCTCGCGCAATATGCAGGAAATCGCGATCGCCGCGGACGCACGTTGGGACAGCAATCGAAAGTGAACTGCAGTCAACTCCCATCGCGCGAAATAGAATTCGACGAAGAGACGTCGCAGACTTGCAAAGACTTTATCGCGAAATTGTTCAGTGTCAGGTAGCGCACAGGTAAGCCTGCACACGTTTGCTAAATATCAGTCACAGCTAATTCGCTTGCCCCAAACAAGATTTTTAGATACTGCTCTGCGGAGCAGTTCATCAAGTAGGGAATGATGCCAGACAAAGATAAAGGCGGACGAGGGGGATCGTCAGGTGGCTCGAGCGGCGGCGGTGGTCGCGGCGGCAACCAGGGTGGTGGCCAGGGAAGTGGCGGCGGTAACAAAGGCGGCGGTTCGCAAGGCGGCGGCGGCCGAGGCGGATCGGGCGGCGGCAATCGCTAACGAGAACCCTAGGGGAGCTGCGAAGAGCTCGCCTTTTTTTAGCTCACGAACAGGCGAGCGCGTCGTTGAATTTGTTGTCTAGAACGGACGCGAACGATCGCGCGTTAATGGCATCAGGATTGCCAATTCCAGGTTTCAGCAGTGAATAACGTCTCAGGATGGCTGATAACAAAACATTAATTTGGATTTTCCGTATTGAACTAAAGCGAAGAGCATACACTCAGCGGCACTAATCATAGCCGGCGCCCGATAAATAAAATTTCGCGACCAAGTTCAACGAAAAACCAACCGATCAGCCTGCTGTGTCAATCCTGTCAGTGTAAGTAAAACTTTCCCAGGCGCTGGTGTGTCTGGAGCAACGATTGAAGCGCCGAGAACAAGGGGGCCTCGATGAATAAAACCGAATTAACTAACGGTAACAACCACGGCGAAGTAATTATCAATGCGGCGTTAACAGGCCGACCATACTCGTCACAACCAGAGGAAACGCAGCCCGATCTGGTTTGCTTTTCACATCTGCGCTGGGACTTCGTTTACCAGCGGCCGCAACACTTGCTAAGCCGCGCGGCGCGCACCAGGCGCGTTTTTGTCGTCGAGGAACCAATTTTTGATAACGGCTCGATGCGGCTTGACGTCAGCGAGCGCGACGACGGCGTTTCGGTGGTGGTGCCGTATTTGCCCGAAGGTTTATCGAGTGAAGTTGCGCGACAGGCTGCGCTGCGCAATCTTGTCGATCGCTTGTTTGCCGAGCAGGGGATTAAGGAGTTCGTCGCCTGGTATTACACGCCGATGGCGCTCGAGTTTACACAGCATTTGAAACCCCTCGTGACAATTTACGATTGCATGGACGAGTTGTCGGCGTTCAAGGGCGCGCACTCTTCGCTGCAGGCACGTGAACAACAACTCTTCAGCCGTTGCAACCTGGTGTTCACCGGTGGCCAGACGCTTTACGAAGCGAAACGGACCCAACACGATGCAGTCTATGCATTTCCCAGCAGTATCGATCGCTTGCACTTTGGCAAGGCGCGCACAATCGAAACTGAACCTGCAGACCAGCAGCCCATTCCGCATCCGCGGCTCGGGTTCTTCGGAGTCATAGATGAACGGTTTGATATCGAGTTACTAAACAGTGTCGCGCTGGCGAGACCAAACTGGCAGTTCGTGATGATTGGGCCGGTAGTCAAAATCGATCCCGCCATACTGCCGCGTTATAAAAATATTCATTATTTGGGCGGACGCGATTACAAGGACCTGCCCGCGTATCTTTCCGGTTGGGACGTGGCGTTGCTTTTGTTTGCTCGTAACGAAGCCACGCGTTTTATCAGCCCGACAAAGACGCCGGAATATCTGGCAGCCGGCAAGCCAGTAGTTTCAACTTCCATTCGCGACGTGGTGCGGCCGTACGGCCAACAGGACCTCGTGAAGATCGCCGACAGTCCCGAAGAATTCATTAACGCGGTGGAGACGATCCTGGCCGAAGACGACAACAAGCGAGCTGCGTGGCTGAAGCGGGTTGATGCATTTCTGGCGCACATGTCGTGGGACGAAACCTGGGCGCGTATGTCGGAGCTAATTGCCGAGGCCGTTGAAGCAAACGCGTTGACATCGGTCAAAGCGATACCCGCGGCAAGTTTGAAATCGTTGGCAGCAACGGGTGCGACTGCGACGCGATAAAAATCAATATTAAAGTTTTCAGAACCAGGGGGTGTTGGAATGTTTGACTATTTGATTGTTGGCGCGGGCTTCGCCGGCAGCGTTTTGGCCGAGCGACTTGCCGCAGGCTCGGACAAGAAGGTTTTGATTTGCGACAAGCGTCCGCACATCGGCGGCAATGCGTATGATCACTACAACGATGCGGGCATTCTGGTTCATAAATACGGACCGCATATTTTTCACACCAACTCCCGCGAAGTGTTTGAGTATCTGTCGCGCTTCACGGAGTGGCGCCCTTATCAACATCGCGTGCGCGCCAGCGTTGACGGACAAATTGTCCCCATTCCCATAAACCTCGACACGATTAACGCCCTCTACGGTTTAAATCTGACGTCGTTTCAAGTTGAAGAGTTCTTTAAGTCTGTAGCCGAACCATGTGCGGAGATTCGCACTTCGGAAGACGTGGTAGTGAGTGCGGTCGGTCGTGAGCTTTACGAAAAATTCTTCCGCAATTACACGCGCAAACAGTGGGGGCTCGATCCTTCAGAGCTTGATTCCAGTGTTACCTCGCGCGTGCCGACGCGCACGAATCGCGACGATCGTTATTTCACGGACACCTATCAGGCGATGCCCTTGCATGGCTACACGCGCATGTTTGAAAACATGCTCGACCATCCCAACATCAAGGTGCTGTTGAATTGTGATTATCGCGAAGTTGAGAAAGACATCTCATTTCGCAAGATGATTTATACCGGGCCGGTCGATACATTTTTTGACTATACCTACGGCAAACTGCCTTATCGTTCGCTGGAGTTCAAACACGAAACGCACGACGTTTCGGTCTTTCAATCGGCGCCGGTGATCAATTATCCCAACGATCAGCTCTACACGCGCGTGACCGAGTTTAAGTATCTGACCGGTCAGGAGCACGCGAAGACCAGCATCGTTTACGAGTTTCCAAGGGCCGAGGGCGATGCCTATTATCCGGTGCCACGCAAAGAAAACGCGGAGCTTTATCGCAAGTATAAAGCGCTCGCCGATGCCACGCCGGATGTGCATTTCGTAGGGCGGCTGGCAACTTACAAGTACTACAACATGGATCAGATCGTCGCCCAGGCGCTGACTACTTACGCGAAGATTGCGGGCATGAAACGTTTGGAAGCCGTAGCGAACGGCAACGGCCGCGCAAACGGTAATGGCAATGTTCCCGCGTTTGAGAAAGGCCGTGCGGCAACTGCGTTGGCACTTACCAGTTCGTGAGGGTCGAGAGGCACAGCGATGAGTCTTCGGACAACGGCCATACGACCGATCGAATTGTGGGCGGGCGTTGAGTGCACAGTTAATCGCGTTGGCGACGAGTTTTTCGATCAGCTCGAACGCGGCTGCCACTCGTTGCGTCTCCAGGATATTGATAGGCTTGCCGAACTGGGAGTGAGTGCGGTGCGTTATCCGGTGTTGTGGGAGCGTAGCGCGCCCGACAGCCTCGACAGTATCGATTGGACCTGGCCAGATGAACGACTCGAGCGTTTACGCAGCTTAGGCGTGCAGCCGATTGTCGGCCTGTTACATCACGGCAGTGGTCCGCGCTACACGAGCCTGGTTGATCCTGACTTTCCGGAAAAGCTTGCGGCATTCGCCGGGGCCGTAGCTCAGCGGTACCCCTGGGTCTCAACCTACACGCCCATCAATGAACCGTTAACCACCGCGCGCTTCAGCGGCCTTTACGGCCACTGGTATCCGCACGCACGCGACGAACGAGTCTTCGCGCGCGCTCTTCTCCTCCAGTGTCGCGGCATCATTCTGGCGATGCGCGCAATTCGCGAGAGCAACTCTGATGTACGCCTGTTGCAGACGGAAGATCTTGGCAAGACCTTCAGCACGCCAACGCTCGCGTATCAGGCAGAGTTTGAAAACGAACGTCGTTGGCTCACCTACGACCTGTTATCAGGTAGAGTCGTGCCGGGCCATGCGATGTGGGACTACCTGCGTTGGGTTGGAGTTGACGAGGCTGAATTGCAGTGGTTCGCCGACAATCCTTATCCGCCCGACATCATCGGCATTAATCACTACATTACCAGCGAACGATTCCTCGATGAGCGTTTGTCGCGTTATCCAACATCGTTGCACGGCGGCAACGGCCGTCACGCGTACGCTGACGTTGAAGCCGTGCGCGTTTGTGCCGCGGGCGGAGCGGGACCGCGTACCTTGATTGAAGAAACCTGGCAGCGCTATGGCTTGCCGATCGCGATCACGGAGGCCCATCTTGGTTGCACCCGAGAAGAGCAGTTGCGCTGGTTGAAAACTATTTGGGACGCGGCACAAGAAGCGCGACGCGACCGCATTGACGTCCGCGCCGTCACCGCGTGGTCCGCCTTCGGCGCTTACGATTGGAATAGTCTGCTGACC
>JBKPNP010000919.1:0-2559 GCA_046732775.1 Acidobacteriota bacterium | reverse complement strand
CGAGTGCCGATTGTCGATTGGCTCTATCGCGATACGCCAATCCAGAATCGCCCATCGATGTCTGCATCGTTAGGCCTACCGCTACCAAAGGTGGTACGGACCTCATACCTAAACTAACCCAAAACCTCGCCTGAACTTTCTTGTTGGCAAACTTGATAACGTGTAGGATACGCACGCTTTTCATGGGCTGTTTCTGTTAGTCTTTTCCATTCCATCCCGAAGGAGATCCACATCTTATGTTGAATAAGAGTCGCATATTGGGAGTTGTCACGCTTCTCTTCACCCTCTCTGCAATCACTTTCGCCGATCAGCCGTTCATGCGCGCGGCGCGAACCGATTTACAACAAGCGAGAGCGCGGCTTCAGAATGCCATCGGCAATAAAGGCGGACACCGCGTCAAAGCAATCGAACACGTGAACAAAGCGATCGCGCACATCAACACGGGTATGTCGTATGACCGTCGCCATAACCACGTGCTCGCCGCGGCATTCAATACAACGGCCGCGCCGGATCAACCGAACATGCAGGCGGCACTGGAACATCTGCGACAGGCCAAGGACAACCTCGAGCGCGCGAGTTCCGATAAGGGCGGATATCGCAAGAAAGCGATTGACGAAGTTGAAGACGCGATCAGCGAAACCAAGAAGGGTATCGACGCGGGCGAGTAGTCAGTAGGCATTGCAGGCCCGAAGGGCCGTCAGTTAATGGCCACGCCGATGAGGCGTGGGAACAAAAACATCCGTCAGGATCGAGCGCCGAAGGTGCGACATTACAAACAAGTGAACTGGATTTAGCGAAGGACGACTGCCGCACCTTCGGCGCTCCATTATCAAATGCCGGTCGAATCCACGCCCTCACGGGCGTGGCTACGCACTGGCGGCCCTCCGGGCCTCCGGTATCCGCTTTCGATAGTGTTAAGAGCAAAGCCAAGCGAGACCGCTTTAAAGCCACACGGTTATTTCAGGACAAATCGTTAGAACAAGCTGTAATCCTGCGAAAGTCTTCCCGGAGCCCAACTAAATGCTGAACAAACTCTCTTTCGTAGTTCTCGTAGCAGTCTTATCCGCAAGCAACCTCAGCGCGCAAACTCTCGATGCGCGCATCGAACGCGATCTGCCGTCGCTCGTAACTACTTACAAGGCTCTCCACGCTGCGCCTGAACTCTCACACTACGAACAAAAGACGTCCGCTTTTTTCGCGGCGCAACTACGCGGATTTGGTTATGAAGTGACTGAGCGCGTCGGCAAATACGAAGAGCCGAAATGGATCGGGTATGGCGTGGTCGCCGTGCTGAAGAATGGCGCCGGCCCGACCGTTATGTTGCGCACCGAACTCGACGCTTTGCCGGTTGCCGAGAAAACCGGTCTGCCTTACGCCAGCACGGTGAAGATGCCGAACGACGCCGGCCAGGAAGTGAGCGTGATGCATGCGTGCGGTCACGATATTCACATCACCAGCATGCTCGGCACCGCAAAGATGCTCGCCGGGATGAAAGACCAGTGGCACGGAACACTAATCATCATCGGGCAGCCTGCTGAAGAAGTTATTGACGGAGCGCGTTCTGTTTTGCGCGACGGCCTTTACGAGAGATTTCCGAAGCCTGACTACGTAATCGCGTTGCACGACAGTGCGGATCTGGAAGCAGGCAAAGTTGGCTATACGCCCGGTTACTCGATGGCCAGCTCTACTTCGGTGGACATAAAAATTCGCGGACTCGGTGGACACGGCGCGCGGCCTGAATCGACCAAAGATCCGATTGTGGTGGCGGCGCAGGTAATCATGGCGCTGCAAACAATTGTTAGTCGCGAAGATTGGCCGCTCGATCCCGTGGTGGTTACGGTCGGCTCGATCCATGGCGGTACGAAGCACAACATCATTCCAGATGAAGTGGATATGCAATTGACCGTTCGCGCTTACAAAGAGCCGGTCAGGAAACGAGTGCTCGCGTCAATTGAACGAATCACGAAAGGCATCGCACTCGCGGCCGGGATTCCTGAAAACCGGGCGCCGATTGTTAAGTTCAGCGAAAACCAGGTGACTAGTGCGACGTATAACGATCCCGAGTTGACCGAACGGCTGGCTGCATCGTTTGTCAAAAGCCTGGGTCAGGAAAACGTTGTGAAGCTCGAGCCGGTGATGATGAGTGAAGACTTTGGGTATTTCAGTTTGGAACAAAAAATTCCAACCTCGCAGTTCACGCTTGGCGCGGTCGATCCCGTGAAAGTAAAACAGAGCCGGGAAGCCGGGACAGCCTTGCCGTCGTTGCATTCCGCCTTGTTTCAACCGCTGCCCGAACCAACGTTGCGTACGGGCATCAAGGCGATGACCGCGGCGGTGCTCGATTTGATGAAGAAATAGTGAGCAGTGAGCGGTGAGCAGTGAGCAGTGAGCAGAAAAGCTAACCGAAATCTGAGTCCTGCGTCCTGCGTCCCACTAACCACTGACCACTGATCACTGCCCACTGTTCACGGCCCACCGCCACTGAATCGCCATGCTCCATATTCACAACGGCGACGCGACCGCAAACACTGCCCGGCAAACGTCTTTGCCGGGAGAGCA
>JBKPNP010000918.1:0-1752 GCA_046732775.1 Acidobacteriota bacterium | reverse complement strand
ACGTTTACGCTTCAGCCAGATGGATGGCAGCAGGCGATCATGGATGTTGGCGGACTCATTTTTGACGCCGACGGCCAGGTTGTCGAACAGGTGAATCGAACGCAAACGATTCGCGCCAAAGGTGAAACATTCGAGCGGCTGATGAAGGGCGGGCTCGTTTACAGCTTGAGCGTGCCGGTGAAAAAGGCGGGCGCTTATCAGTTGCGCATCGCCGTGCGCGACGCCGGGACTGGACGAATCGGTTCAGCGAATCAATTCATCGAAGTGCCGGACATTCTTAAAAATCGGTTGACGTTGTCGGGCGTCGTGGTGCACGAGAGCGACGTCGATAGCACCGTTTCAAATGCCGGGAGAAACCCGGGCGTGATCGCTGCCGCAAATAAGGACGCGAGCTTCGAGCCGGTCGGCAGTCCGGCGTTGCGGCGGTTTCACCAAAACTCCGTGCTTGAGTACGACTACGTTATCTACAACGCGTCCTTGGAGAACGGCGTACCGCAATTGCAAACGCGAATCAGTATTTCGCGAGGTGACCAGCACATTCTCGATGGTGAGGCAAAAACTTTCGACGCAGCCGGTCAGCCCGATCTGAAGCGGCTTAACGCGGGTGGTCGTGTGTTGCTGGGCGAACATTTGCCGCCCGGCGAATACGTTCTCAAGATTGTAGTGACCGACCAAAAGACTAAGCGCACCGCAACGCAGTTCATTAACTTTGAAATCGTTAAGTGAACGGCCGAGCCTACCCTTATGCCGACATCGACTGACGACATTGCCGATCACATACTAGAGATCGAGCGCAGCATCATGTCGGCCATAAAAGCGAAGGACGCGACTGCGCTCTCGTCCTTTCTTACCGAAGAGTTTATTTACCGCACCCACTTTGGGGCCGAAGCCGACAAGGACCAGTTTCTCCAGAGTATTGCAACGTTTCCCGTCGAAGTCCTCTCATTGCGCGGCGAAGAATTGAGGGTAGACGTTTTTGGCGACGTGGCGGTGCTTACCGGAGTACAACGCGCCGAAGCCCGGCTGCCCGATCATGCGCCTGAAGAAAGCGTGGTTGCGTTCACCGACGTGTTGGTGCGGCGTGATGGACGTTGGTTGATGGCATTGACTTATGGAGTTGAGTTGCCGTCAGAGCCGGATGCCGTTACAGAACCCGGCGCGGAAGCGTGGGAGCGTTGAGTCGTCTTGGGGTTAGGGGATCAGAGGTCAGAAGATAAACGACAGAGGACAGAGGCCGGAAAGTCTAACTCTTGTTCATGACGTCCGAGCGCTGACCCTGACCTCAGACCCCGGACCTCCGACCTCGCTTCTGTAACTCTTATTGCCCATTAATCGTCAATCTGGTAGAGTCCGCGAACCGCAAGAGTTTCCAGGCCTTTCTTTTTATTGTTCTAGCCCGGAAGCGAGGCCTTTTTTTTGATCGGCCAAACTATCACTCACTACCAGATCGCGAAGAAGATCGGCGAAGGTGCCATGGGGGAGGTCTACCTCGCACACGACCTCAAGCTGAATCGATCAGTAGCGCTCAAGTTCATTCCGGCAGCCCTCGTTAACCAACCTCAGCGGCTGGCGCGCTTTGAACGCGAAGCCCAATTATTGGCCTCGCTCAATCATACAAATATCGCGGTCATACACGGAGTTGAAGAACACGAGGGCAAGCCGTTTCTGGTGATGGAGTTGATCGAAGGCGAAACGCTCGAGGATCGCCTCCTGACCGGACCGTTGCCGGTTGAAGAAGCGCTCATAATCGCG
>JBKPNP010000917.1:0-1155 GCA_046732775.1 Acidobacteriota bacterium | reverse complement strand
CTTCGTGAACAGGAATGCGAACCGCTGATCGTCAATGGTGTTGAGGATCATATTCATGCCTTGTTCGCATTGTCGAGAACTCATTCAATTGCGTCAGTCGTCAAGGAGATCAAACGCACCTCTTCCGGTTTTGCAAAGGAGCTGTCAGCGAAATTGGCTAAGTTTCATTGGCAAGGCGGATATGGAGCATTCTCTGTCAGTCAATCCAGTTTGGCGGAAGTGGTTCGATACATAGAAAACCAGGAAGAGCATCATAAGCGAGTAAGTTTTCAGGATGAACTACCGCGCCTTTTTAAAGGCGTATGGAATCGAATACGACGAACGCTATGTTTGGGATTGAAGGTAACGCTGAAAGCTTTCGCGAATTTCAGCCCAGGATCACGGTTTAGCCGGCGGCGTAACCGTGGCGTCTGGTGTGTCCACGTTGAAGCGCGTGAACGCGCCGTAGTTGTAAGTCACCTTTCCTCCCAACAAGAGTTCCGGCTGTTTGTCCGCGCCTGTGTGCCCGTTGTTGTAAGTGCTGATTACAATCCGCTGCGGCGTCAGAAATCCGAAGCGGCTGTCCGCATAATCAAATTCATAGCGCATTAAAACGAGCGAACGAGTCAGCGAAGGATGTTGGATCAACGTCTCTCGCACTTCCCTTCTGATCTGTGCCGACTGGGCGTCTAACCACAATCGTCCACGATAACGCGTGCCGGCGCCTTTCAGCGCTGAGGGCAACGATGAAAGCTTCAGATCGATGTCGGGGTTTGGCGAAAGTTGCTGATACTCGAGCACGATCGCGTCATGGCCGTTGACCGACTCCCGTCCGCCGAGTTTGAACTCAAAGAACGGACGCAGGTTCTCACTCAACAACAGTCCCTGGTTTAGCGTCATGCCGTAAACGCTGTAGTGAAGATCGTAACGCGCGCTCTCACGGCTGATACGCGCGAGTTCCTTCTTCACTGAGTCGGCCTTCGCTGATTTATTCAGCAAGCCGAGCAGCCGCTCATCTCGCTTCTTGATCGCAACGCCGTCAACCGCCTTCACGTCCCGATACTCAACCATTTGAGTTGGATCGAGTTGCGACTGGTAGATGAACAAGTCAGAGGTAATCCGGCGTTGCTTCTTGAGTTTACCTTTCTCGTCAAACTCTTCAACCGTTTGCTCTTC
>JBKPNP010000916.1:0-6923 GCA_046732775.1 Acidobacteriota bacterium | reverse complement strand
GACGTCTGCGACTAGTGAAAACACCCATAGCGCTATCGGAAACGGAATGATCATCGGATGAATCGGATGACCTCCGATACTTGCAGGACTTGCCATTTGAAACTCCCTTCGTTCGGTAATTCTGGCCCAAGGCCCAGTGATACAAAATTCGACTAACTAAATTTCGCAGCGCCAATTTTTGAAAGGGGTTCGCGAGGGAAATCTGCCAGGGGGGACTTTTAGGGTAAGCCCTAAAACAGCAAAAAGTAAAGAGCGCAATTGTTGAGTAAACATGTCAATTTTCTGCGGTATCCGTGGTGACTGATATACTGCGGTCCCCCTACGAATCAAGACGTCTGTTCAGTTCGTCGTTATGCGAGAGCTGACAAAGTTCCCCACAGAATCCGCGTTCACCATCTGCCTTGAGGAACTAACAATGACAATACCGAGCGGCTATCGAGGGCTTCGTTTTCCGTGCGAATGTGTTTCGGCAGGTGTGGGTGGTTATAGCGACCCGTGGGCTGAGATTACGAAAAAGAAATTACTACCCAATGGCACCAAGGAAGAAATCCTGAATCTCCTTGCCAGTGAGCCAAAAACAATTTCACAGCTCGCCGAAGCACTTGATCTTTCAGCACCGAGCGTTCACAGCCATATTAATGACTTGATGAATAGTGAACTGCTGCGGGAGTCGGAAGAGTGGGAGAAAAAGCACCCGACTGAGCGCTACTACGAGCCAAACTTTCCGGTATTCAAGGCTGAGGAATGCGCCGAGTTTAGATCGTTGTGTGATGAGATGGCGGAACAGGTAGTGAACCTGTTTGAAAAAAGGCGTTCGAAGATTGAGCGTGCCTTTAAGAAAACCGGGTTCGAGAATCAGGGTTGGGAGGTTTCCGACATCACCCAGTGTTTGTACGCGAACATGCAACGGAAAGCGCGGACTCTGCTGGAGCAGCGGGGCGCGCTTGCTCCACGTGAGAAACGTCGCAACGGCGCGCGCTGGATCTTCTGGGCGGAAGAACCCGACTAGAACCTTTCGATTCCCTTCACAAATCAAACTCCCGCAAGCTGTCAATTCTTACAGTTTTCATCGAGCTGCACTGGCTTTAATTTGGTCGCGCCGCACTGCGTCTGGCGTTGCGGCCGAAACTTAGTCAGAAGTCAGAAAGCAAGGAGCTCGATGATGAAAAGGATAATCTTTTCTCTGCTGATCCCGGTTTTCGCATTGGTCGGCGACAGCGCGGTGGCGTTTGCCCAGAGTTCCGCTGATAATTCAGTAGCTGATTTTGCATGAACCCGCGAAGTGCGTCCGAACGTTATCGTCTGACGTCGGCCGAAGCCGCGCTGTCTGCTGCGGCCCAGTCTTTAGCGGAAACAAAGGAACGCTTGTCGTAAACTAACACAATCGTTCCGACGGGCATCAAGCGGCTGACTTCTCGCGAGGCGAACATGGGAATGCGAACGCAGCCATGGCTGGCCGGCTCGGAAGGAACGGCAGGATTTCCGTGAATGGCGATGCCGCCGCTGAAATAGTTTGGATAATAGAGCAGTCCGAGTGGAGATTTTTTCCAGCCGGCTGCTTTGCCGTACACGCGAAAACGTCCTCGCGGAGTGTAAGCCAGATCTCTAATCCCTTTTTCGTTATAACGCTTGTCGCTGCCGGTCGAGACCGGGAGAACTTTTACGCTGTCGTCACTATCAACGAGCAACAAAATCTGCCGATCAACATCCACTTCAACATGCCGGTAACCAGTTTCGCGGGGGCGCGGTGCGTCAGACGTTCGAATGGCTTCCAGGTCTGCACGCGTCAGCCTGCCGGTAACGTTAAGGCCTTCCCATTTCTGAAAGGCAACGAGTGCAGCCCGGGCCTCTCCGTCAATTGCGCCGTCTACACGGCCAGTCCAGTAACCCATTTCTGCGAGACGCCGCTCGGCCTCCTTCAGTTCAGCGCGCGTTGGCGATGCAGACGGCCGCCGCACGGTCTTGCCCTGCACGGGTATTGCCAACAGCGCCATCATCGCGCAGAACAGAACTAGGTTTCGAGAAGCGTTCATGAGAGTTTCCCCTTGTTTTCGCTGGCAGGGGGCCGGATGTCGGGATGGAGGTTCACCGGCGCCAGTTTCATTCACTTCAAACTAACGATACGCCGCGAGTTTGTGGCCGTCAATCATGGCAAATGGATGGTAGTGCCCTAATTTCAATTCTTCTCTGTGCTACCTCGGTGAACTCTGTGTCTCTGTGGTGATGAAAGTTAGGCAAATACTCACCACCGAGACACAGAGAACACGGAGGAGGCACAGAGGATTTCAAATTAGGTCACTACCAAATGGATTGAGCAACGAATTCGTCGACCCAGTCAGTGGACCCGTTGAGCAACCAAACACAAAATTCAGAACCGGGAGCGGCAGCCGGTCCGCGTCCGTTGCCATTCACGGCGGAGCCGCGAAACGGTATTCACTGAGGGCGTGTGTTTAGGCGACGCGACCCGGTAGCTACCGCTCCCCGGTTCTGAATTATTCGAGCCACGCACGCGTTAATGGATTGAGCAACGAAAGGGCCAGTATGGTTCGCCCTTCCGGCCTTTGAGCGTACTGCTGTGTCGCAACCGTAATGTGCACACGAGCGCCAGCAACGGTAACGGCGTCAGTAACACAAACAGAGCGTGTTCCCAGAACTCGCCGCTGGCATGGCCACGGTGATACACGGCGTTGGCAAGCGGAATTCCTAATGTAGTCAGGTAATAGATCACAAGCGGGAACACCGACTGACGCAGCGCATTTGCACTGGGCGTAACAGCCTGATCACGCCACCTCTCCGTAACGACAAACAGCAACAGCAGGAACCCGAAGTAAACAAGAATGCCTTCGAGACGATGTAGCTCGTTCGCGCTGAGCCCGTCGACGCGAATCGACATCTGCCTCAGCTGCAAAGCAACACAAATGCGAACCGTGTTGGCCAGCAGCGTTGCGGCGTAGGCTGACAACGCTGCGACCGGCACAAACAACCATTCGCGCTTGCCAGCAGCGTTTGACCATTTGCTCCAAAGCTGTCGCAGCGAAAGCATCAGGAAGGCAGTGATCAGGAAATTTACGCCAGCGCACGATCCGGCGATCAGGAAGGTGCGGTCGTCGCTCAAATAGCCGGCATGCGATTCAAAGTCGAATCCAATGCCACTGACCAGTTCGACGAGTAAGGTGGTGGGCGCCAGGATCCAGCGCAGCTGCTCGGGGCTCGCCGTCGCGTAGTACGACTTGAGTCCAAACGCCGCGGCTAGAACAACAAGCAGCTGCGTAATCCTGGCCCGGGGCAATCGATTCATGAAGCGGTCACCCATTTCAACGCAACCCCGCAATCGAAAGAGCTTTGCGTCTGCCGCGGTACAACATCAATAGTGCAATCAGGGCCGATGCCGCAAGGAGCCAAATCAACTCCGGTTCACTTCCGGCTTCGGTATTATCCCCAACCGCGAGATCGCTGACTCCCAGCGGTAACGGCAAGGCTTGATTGACGTCCTTCGCTGTACCCAGTGGGTTGGTCACCACTTCACGCACCGCAATGAACGACGTGTATTGCGTCAACAAGCTGTACTTCAAACCAAGTGCGGTAATGGTGCTGACGCGATCAGCGCCCACGTCCCTCGAGCCGTAATCCGAGAGCTCGGCGACGCGTGAACGCGCCCAAAGAAAGCGCAGCGCACGATTTGTTTCTTCCGGTTGCACGCTGGAAACATCTACGCCGGTGTTGTAAGCGCCGAGTCCGGTTGTACCCCGTAGCTCGATGCGGCCCGTAGCCGGCCCGCGCCATTTTCCGAAGACGATTACTGGCCGCTGCGCCAACAGGTCTGGCAGATGCGCCGGGATAACGTCGTAAGTATCAAAGCCGGCCGATTGCACGTGGATGTCCGTGAGCAGAGGTGTCTGAATGTATTCGCGAAAGGTTGCCGCAATGGCGGGCGCTTCCGCTTCCTGAGTCACGACGAACGGCTCGCCCATACCTGCCTTAGCGATACCCTCAATCAAATGACGATTGACCGATGAACCAATGCCGAATGAGAACACGTTGCACTGATCGAGATTTTCCCTTACGTAATCGAATACGCCTTCTTCGCCGGAAACATAACCATCCGTGACCAGCACGATGCTGCGCGAAAAGTTCGCCTCACGCGGAAGAGCCATCGCCTGTTTCATCGCGGCCAATAATTCAGTGGCGCCGCCGCCGCTCTGTTGTTCGAGCAGCGCTATGGCATTCGTAACGTTCTCTTGAGTTGCCGGCAGCGATTTCGGCGCGAGCACATCGGCGTCGCCGGCAAACAAAACCACATTGAATAAATCCGTAGGTTTCAACTGACCGATCAAGTCTTTCAGCAGCCGCTTTGCAGTGTTCAGCGGAAAACCGTTCATCGAACCGGAAACGTCAACGACAAAAATGTACTCACGCGGAGGAATCTCTTCTGTCTTAACGCGCGCCGGCGGTTGGGCCATGTAAAGAAAGAAGTTTTCGTCTTCGCCCTGAAACAACAACAGACCCGACGTGATTTGCGCGCCCGCCAACCGATAGCGCAGCACGAAATCACGGTTGCCCTGAAAAGCATCAGCATCGTCAAGACTCACCTGGGCCACACTCGCGCTCTGCCAAATCGGAACGATCTGATGCGACGTGCAAGTCAAATCCTGAATCGGAACGCCCGCGGCAATATGCGCTGTGATGTGAAGGGAACTGGTGGGCTTGTTTCCCTGGTGAAGGTAAGGACTCTTGATCCACTTGTCTTGATCAGACGCAGTGGAAGCGCGCTGCGATGTATAGCGCGGGCCAACCACGGTCGGGAAGACGACTTCGTAGACACCGTTAGTTGGAATCAACAACTCCGTATAGCGAAGTTCAATCTCGATTTGGTCTTGCGGCATCACATTCGCGAGGCTCATCGAAAAAACATTCGGCCGGTTCTGTTCGAGCAGCGACGCGCTTTTGCCTTCCTTTTTCGCCTGCTCAAATTGTTGTTTCGCCGCCACGCGCTCTTTTATCTTCGCCACGATTACCTGGTCGCCGATCTTCATCCGCATCGCATAAACCGCAGCGCGCGTCGAGGCCGGAAAGATATACGTCGCGTTGATGGGCTTCGAGCCCTCGTTGCGATACGTTTGCAGTACCTTGACGTCTGCAATTACTCCGGAAACCGCAATTTCTACCTTCGTGTCTTTGAGCGGCAACTGATCGACGTCAGGATCGCCCTGAACAACAAAGTAAGGCGCCAGCGTTTTGTCATTCGCAGCTTGTTCCTGTTCCTGCGCCCGAACGCCTGCCGTCATCAACGAAGCGACTCCTACTGCGATAAGCACCAAACAAATCTTTACCACCTTGAATTTTCTAGTCTCGATCTTCATAAACCTGAGCTCCAACGAACCAAGTTGAGGGCTGTCCCTCGTTGTAAAACGGGTTGACGGTACGACGCGCGGCGATTGCCGGTAATGTTTGGCACCACGGAGGCGAAGCGTATTAACCACACTCGGCGGGAGAGTTAACCCTGAAGGGAGGGATGGTGTGGGTACTCGGATGTCAGGCCCGAAGAGCCGTTAGTGAATAGCCACGCCCGTGAGAGCGTGGACTCGATGCGTAGATTAATGACGGGAGCGCCGAAGGTGCGACATTCGAACTTCTTTACACGTTTAGGCCAGGTCTTTGCGACTGCCGCACCTTCGGCGCTCGTATTGCATGTGCGTTTTCCCACGCCCTCACGGGCGTGGCTATTGAATGACGGCCCTTCGGGTCTCGCAAGCAAAAGAAACAAATTCCCAAAACAATTGCGGTAAACGATAGGGATGATCTGGCCAGGGGGGTACGCGCTCTTGGTTGTAGCGGCGCTGTCCGCGGGCCTGTGCGGTTGCGGCAGGAATACGGAGATTCGCAAAGTGGACACAGTTAACAATTCACCGGCGACAACTGCGCCAGTTCAGTCGAAACACAAGCTCAAGCCTGGGCCGGTAACCTATGTCGCCTTAGGTGATTCGACCGGCGTTGGAGTAGGCGCGCGTGAGGGTGGTTACGTCAGGCGTTTAGCGAAACGACTCGAGGCTATGAGGCCGCAGTCAAAGCTTATCAATCTTTGCGTCAGCGGCGCCGCCACGCCCGATGTCATCCGTTCCCAACTGGCGCCGGCAGTTCGTGCCAATCCGGATCTCGTAACCATTGGCATCGGCATTAACGACATCGGTCATGGCGTTGGCGTCGATGAGTTTGCCAGGAACTTCGACAAGATACTTACCGAACTGAGCGAACATACGAATGCTCAGATTGTGGTTACCAACCTGCCGGACATATCAAGCTCGACGCGCGTGCCAGCCGTGATTCGCGCGCAATCGCAGGCTGTTATCGGTCAGTACAATCAGAGGCTACAGGAAATTGCCGCGCGCCATGGTTTGCCGGTATTCGACGTCTTCACGCTCACGCACAACGAACTGCCAAGCCACCCTGAATACTTTTCGGCCGATGGCTTTCATCCCTCTGACGCGGGCTATCAACTCTGGGCCGAACACATGTGGCCCATGATTGAACCCCTGGTGAACTGACCTTCGCAGACAAACGCTCGCACGATTTCTCGACAATTGGTGACCGAAATTCAAACGTCAAAACTTTGACGGGCCAGATTTTTCGGCCTACATGAACGTTTATTTTCCCAATTTGTTTTGGAACAATCGTTGCCCTGCAGCCGCGCCAGGACGCCGGGGTTTGTTTAATCGATCAGTACGCCAGGGATCATAGGCGCTCATGATCTGTCGCTACCGGCGCTGGGATTAATGCAAGAGCAGGCAAATCGTCGTAACAACTATCGCCGCGCTGAAGACCTCTATCGCAAGTCGATCGAGGAGGTACGCGACTACGCGATTTTCTTCACCGATCTTGACGGCCGCGTCGCCAACTGGAACCAGGGCGCCGAACGTATTCTTGGT
>JBKPNP010000915.1:0-1629 GCA_046732775.1 Acidobacteriota bacterium | reverse complement strand
AGATCTTTCAAGGTAGCGAGTTCCCGATATAGGCCGGCGTTTTCGATCGGCGGCGTCAGGTAAGAAATCAACTCCGCATAC
Organism: Acidobacteriota bacterium; assembly: GCA_046732775.1. Classification (GTDB taxonomy): domain Bacteria; phylum Acidobacteriota; class Blastocatellia; order Pyrinomonadales; family Pyrinomonadaceae; genus PSRF01. The sequence goes on along the minus strand of JBKPNP010000915.1, from coordinate 1,548 downwards.
GAGCGGCGCTTGGCAATCGAACCCTCCGAAGGATTGTTGACGCTGTACAGGTAGATGTTTGGCAGCTCGCCGATGAGCCGGTCGGGCCAGCAGTCGTCTGACAAACCGACCTGCTTGCCCGGCATGAATTCCAGCGCCCCGTGCGTACCAACGTGCACTACCGCGTCGACATCCAGTACCTGCGACAGGTAAGTGTAAAAGGCGAGGAAGCCATGATGGGGCGCGCCGCTGCGGGCCATCATGAGTCTCATCGGGTCACCTTCGTAACCAAAGGTCGGTTGCACTCCGATAAAAACATTCCCCAGTGAGATACCCTGAATCAACAGGTCGCCGGCAAACGTGTTGACGGTGCCTGGAGCGGCTCCCCAATCGCGCTCGACGTCGGCAACGTAAGGACAAAGCCGGCGATACTCTGAAGCGCTCAGGCGATAAGCGACGTTTGCGGCAGACGCGAACGAGTCAGCGTTACCGCCAATAATCATTTCTCTTAAAGCGTCGGCATCAGCAGGTATTTCTACCTGATAGCCCTCAGCTTTAAGTCGATTAAGTGTTTCCCAAAGACCGGGGAACACGTCGAGATCGGCGGCAGTCCCAATGTTTCCTTTGTTCGGCGGAAAACAAAAAAGAATTAGAGCGAGTTTTAGATCCTCACGCGGTGCGGTCCGTAGACGATTCCAACGCCGCAGCCGGCGCGCAAACCTGGTGCAGCGTTCCTGAAGCGCGACCGGTTCAACGCCGCGTGCGGGGATGCCGCCGTAGATGAAAGGCTCGGTAGCGCCGTCGATTTCCGGAATGGCTATTTGCATTCCCGCTTGCACGGGATTCAGTCCGGTTTGGGAAAGCTGCCACGAATCGATGGTCTGTGTATCCAAACTTACTGCCGAACGATAGGGCACGTTCAGATTTTGTAAGAATTCCGCAGCGGCTTCGCTGTCATTCATCGCAGGTCCACCAACAAAACTGAAGCCGGTCAACGAAACGATTTGACTGACACGTGAAGGAGGCGACGCGGATTCGACAGCCGGTGTTTCCGTGGCTAGCTGAGCTTTGAGCTTTGTACTTTGAGCTTTCGATTGTTCATTAGGTGTCGTGTCCAAAAAGAATTTGCCGACCGCCTCGCGATTGTCCATCAGCGTCGAGAGTGCGGGAATAACACTCAGCCCTTCTGCTTCGATGGCGCGGATCAGTTGATCGTAGTGTTTGGTAGTTTTGCTGACCACCTGCGGGCGCATTAATAAGAGTCCGATGGTGCTGGAGGGATCCAAGCAATTCGAACTTGCACCGCGGTTGCCGTACCACTCTCGATATTCGTCAAACGATTCAAACAACTTCGAGGCGTCGGGATGATAAATCGCGACCGACAGTGACGTCTCCGGTGGAGGGACGGCTATCTTGACCTGCTGCAAGCGGGCGTCGGGCACATAGTCTTTCAGCGCCGCCAACACCATCGAGCGAATATTTGCAGGTGTGGGTTGGAGGAAGTAACAAAAGATATTTAAGTAATTCTTTACGTCGCGCAGCGCGCCTTTAGAGGGAACAAACCTGAGG
>JBKPNP010000914.1:0-12204 GCA_046732775.1 Acidobacteriota bacterium | reverse complement strand
AAAGTTCCGCCTTTGGCGTTTTCCACGAGCGCGTAAAGAATGTTTGGGTTGCGACGATAGATATCCAGACCGATGCGCCCCGTGGTTCCTTCAGGCAAGCCCTTCGTGAGTTTTGTCCAGTTAGCGCCGCCGTCAACTGTTCGGTAAATCGCGCTGCCGGGCCCGCCGCCATTGAAACCCCAGGGCGTGCGGCGACGCTGATACGCGGCGGCGTAAAGCGTCATGGGACTTTCCGGATCCATTGCCAGATCAATCACGCCAGTGTCTTCGTTGATGAAGAGCACGTTGTTCCAGGTCTTACCGCCGTCAGTCGTTTTGAACACACCGCGTTCTTTGTTAGGTCCCCAAAGATGTCCCACGGCGGCCACGTAGACGATATTCGGATCGCGCGAATCAATGACTACGCGCCCGATGTGTTTGGTGTCGCGCAGCCCCATGTTCGTCCAGGTTTTGCCGGCGTCGAGAGACCGGTAAACGCCGTCGCCCCATGACGAGCTTTGCCGATTGTTTGGCTCGCCCGTGCCCACCCAGACGATGCTGGGATCGTTGGGCGCAATCGCAACGTCGCCAATCGACGTCGAGCCCTGCTCGTCGAATACCGGCTCGAAGGTGGTTCCATTGTTGGTCGTTTTCCAAAGACCACCGGTAGCTGCACCGACGTAATAGGTGCTGGGATTATTTTCCACGACTGCGATGTCGTCGATGCGTCCACCCATGATGGCCGGACCGATAGAACGGAACTGCAGGTTCTTCAGAAAGGTGTTGTCGAGTTTGTTTTCATTCTTGTCCTGCGCCAGGACGGCGCCGGCACTGCAGATGATGACAAGCACAGCGACGGCGGCGAAACGGAACTTCGCACGGTCGAGAAATTGAGTGGTCTTCATTTTGTCCTCGGAGTTAAACGGCGGTTGGAAAAGCGACAAAATAACATAGTGAGACGGGTGCGCACTACGCGAAAGTTTGCGGGGAGCCCTCGCGTGCGCTTCGCGGTTAGGCGGCTGTGGGAGCCGGGTGTCGCGCGTAGAAGAAGGGATGTTTGAATTTAACTCCGAAGGAGTTCGCTAATTCCAGCCCAGGGTTTCCTACCCTGGGAGAACATTGCTGAAGGAGCTAAGGTGACTGACCCAGGGTAGGAAACCCTGGGCTAAAATTAGCGAACACCTTCGGTGTTAGCCGTCCGAGCGTCATGTTGAGACGGTAATCTGCTATTGCTATCCGCCGCCGTTAGATACAAAATCCTGTCGCACCTTGCGAGACTCGAAACCATCGTAGGCCGAAACCTGCATTAGCAGCGCCTCGCTTTCCTGATTCACTTTTTAGCTTCACGACTTTCGCGGGTGGCAAGGGTCCGAATCCATTCGTGTCCTCATTTTCCATAGGAGGCTACCGGCAGCCTTATGCAATCTTTTACCAACGACATCTTCATCAGCTACCGCCACCTCGATAACGCCCCGGTCTCCGGCGAGACCGGTTGGATCGACGACTTCACGGGCAAGCTCAAAACGCAGCTCGCCTTCAAGCTCGGCTACGAACCGAAGATCTGGCGCGATCGCAAACTAAATGGCAGCGAATATTTCTCAAACGTGATCATGGAAGCGCTCGCGAGCACCAAGCTCTTCATTTCGATTCTGTCACCGGGTTACGTGGCGCCACATTCTGAGTGGTGCATGAAGGAGTTGAGCGCGTTTTACGATCACTGTCAGGACAGTGCCACAAAACTCGGCGATAAATCCCGCTGCATCAAAGTGGTGAAGTCGTTTCTGCCGCGTGAAAGACATCCGGCGCAACTCCAGGGATTGCTGGGTTACGAATTTTACGAACGAGACGAAGAGTCGGGCCGGCCGCGCGACTTTAGTTACCTGCCGCAGGGCGATCAGTATGGCCGCTACCTAAAAAAGATCGACGAGCTCGCGTTCGACATCAGCGAGCTGCTGAAAATGTTTGACCAACCCAACGTCGATCCTCCGGCGATGCCCGACCCGGAAAACGTCGTATATCTGGCTGAAGCTACCACCGATCGCACCGAGTATCGCGATGCCATCCGCAACGAACTTCTCAGTCGCGGCTTCCGCGTTTTGCCTGACCACGAGCTGCCGGAAACGGCAGCGGAATACCGGTTGGCCGTGGCTGAGAATCTCAAACAGGCTCGCTTATCTATCCATCTGATCGGCGAACGATTCGGCAGCACACTCGAAGGCGACGAAGACAATTCGTTTGTGCAAATCCAAAATGAGCTGGCCGCCCAACAGAGCGCACAGTCAAGCGCTCTCGCACGTTTGATCTGGATCGCGCCCGACCTGGTTCCCACGGGCAAACGCCAACCGGCGTTCATCGAGCTCCTGCGGAACAACGAGCAGGCGCAAAGCGGCGCCGAGTTGTTGGAACGTCCTTTCGAGGAATTAAAAAACCGCATCATCGAAAAACTCACAGCGCCCAAACCGGCGGGACGGGTGCTGCAGTTTCCGGACGAGAACCTCGTGCGCATCTACCTCATGTGCGACAAGCTGGACTTCGACGAAGTAGTAGCCATCCGTGATTACCTTTTTGATCGCAACTACGAAGTGAAACTAACGGCGCGCGAAGACGAGGCGACGCAGGTGATCGAGTATCACAAAGACAACCTGCTCGAGTGTGACGCGACGCTGATTTTTTACGGCAAGGGAAACGAATTCTGGCTCCATTCAAAGCTTTCCGATCTTCGCAAAGTGCGCGCCTGGGGCCGCGAAACGCCGTTGCTTAAAGCCATCTACCGGGCGGCGCCGCAAACGCCACACAAGCACGACTACAAAACGCTGGAAGCCGCGCTGCTCGAACCACCCGGCTACGACGGGCTGGCTCGGGAGGCCCTCGACGCGTTCATCGACTTTATTGAGAACACGCGCGCGCAATTGCGAACGGGAAGTGGAGGGGCGCGATGATCGAACAAGAGAGACTGCTGGCTAATCCTTTTCCTGGCCTGCGACCATTTCGCCTGGAAGAAAACTACGTATTCTTTGGACGCGACGGGCAGAGCGATCAGGTGCTGTCGAAGTTAGGCGCCGCGCGTTTTGTGGCGGTAGTTGGCGCGTCGGGCAGCGGCAAGTCGTCGCTCGTCAGCGCTGGTTTGTTACCCGCGCTATTTAGCGGGCACATGCCGAAAGCCGGTTCGAGTTGGCGCGTCGCAAGTTTTCGTCCCGGTAGCAGTCCCATCACAAACCTCGCCAAAGCGTTAAGTGCACCGCAAGTGTCCGGTTTGGATCCGAGCGAGGTTGAGGAAAGGTCTGAGAGCATTGAACGCACACTAAGGCGCAGTTCGCTCGGGCTGCTGGAAGTTGTCAGCCAAACCAAACTCGCGCCCGGTGAAAATATTCTGATTTTGGCTGACCAGTTTGAAGAGCTGTTTCGCTTCGGTAAAAAATCGACCGCCGAACGTCCGGCCGACGAGCAGGCTGCTTTTGTGAAACTGCTGCTCGAAGCAAAACAGATTGATACAAAACCTGAAGACCGGTTGCCCATATACCTGATCCTCACCATGCGTTCCGAATACCTCAGCGATTGCGCGCACTTTTGGGGTTTGCCCGAGGCGATCAACGAGGGTCAATTTCTGATCCCGCGCATGACCGACGACGACCGGCGCGAAGCGATCAGCGGACCGGTGATCATCGGCGGCGGCGAGATTACGGCGACGCTCGTCAATCGTTTACTCAACGATGCCGGTGACGATCCGGCGCAATTACCCATTCTGCAGCATGCGCTGATGCGCACCTGGGACTACTGGAAAAACCAGTGCCACGCTCAAGGCCCGATCGATATTCCTCATTACGAGAAGATCGGCACGATGAAGCAGGCGCTCTCCGAACATGCTGACGAGGCATTTCTCGAATTGCCACGTGCGTTGCAGGACGTGGCGGCCAGAGTTTTTAAGGCGCTCACCGAGAAGGAACCCGACAACCGCGAGGGCCGTCGTCCGGCAACGATCAATGAAATCGCGACCGGAAGCGGCGCGAGCGAAAACCAGGTTGTGACCGTGGTCGAAAAGTTTCGCAGCGAAGGCCGGTCATTTCTTATGCCCGGTCCACCTGACGAACTCGTTTCTGACTCGCTCATCGACATCTCGCATGAAAGTCTTATTCGGGGCTGGGACCGTCTGCGTATCTGGGTGGATGAAGAAGCGGAGGCGGCACGCCAGTATGTTCGCCTCGCCGATAAAGCCGCGCTCTTTCCGCAGGAAGAGGACTACCTGCGCGATCCCGCGCTCTCGACGGGCTTGAAATGGCTTGAAGATAACCAGCCGACGAAGGCCTGGGCCATGCGTTACCACCCGGGCTTCGCTAAAACAATCGAGTACCTGGCCGTAAGTCAGAAGCAGAGGCAAACAGAGATTGACGAGCGTGAAGCACGGCATCGAGCGCAAGTCGAAACCGATCTGCGCCATGCCCAGGCGCTCGCCGCTGGAGAACAACAGCGTGTGAAACTTCGAAATTGGGGCCTGCTGGTGTTGTTGCTGCTGTTGCTTGGAATGACGGCCGTCACGGTGGTCGCGGTGCAACAAACGCGAGTGGCGCGGCAGAAGACTTTGGAAGTAAACCTCCAAAAAGTCAGTCTCGAACGTGCTTTGAAAGACGTTGAAATCCAACGTGACAACGCGAAACGTGCGGAGGGTGAGGCGAATCGGCAAACAGTCGTGGCCAAAGATGCGCTGAAAACCGCCCGGGAAAAAACTGAGAAGGCGCTGATTGCCGAAAAAGAAACCGCGCGCCAGCGAGACCTCGCCGAACAACAGCGGGCCAAGGCCGTCGCACAGGAAGCAATTGCGAAGGACGCTAAGGCGAAAGCAGAACACCAGGGGCAGTTACTGGAAGTTTCATTGGCAGAAGAGAAAAACGCGCGGCTGGAGGCGGTGCGTTCCACCGCTGCCGCACTCGCGGCGAAGGAGGAGGCGATTGCTGCCAGGAGAGACGCCGAGGCCACCCTGAACATCGTCCATGAGATCGATAGGGCGGCGCCTTACTTCAATGCCGTGATCCGCGGGCACAACAGTCCGGTCATGAACGCGTGGCTCGGGGACAAAGAAGATGTTTTGTTTACCCAGGCCTCAGACGGGTCAGCGCAAATGTGGAATACGGTGGTGGCTGCGCCCGATCTGGTAAACCAGCCATATCTCGCCGACAACCTAACCAAACCCGCCATGTACAGTCGCGACGGGAAACTGGCGTTGCTCAACAACTATCAGGGGCAGGCGGGCGTAATTCTTTGGGACATCCCGGGACGGAAGCAATTGTTTGCATTGCCGTGGACCGAGGCGACTTTCGAAAACACGATCATGAGTCCGGATGGTCAAACAATTCTTCATTACGAAAAGAAGAGCAACCACGTTTCCATTTACGACCACCGGACCGGCCGAGAAACTCAGTTTGAAACTTCAGCTGCTTACAAGCTTCCGTTTACAGTTTTCAGTGCAGATGGTTCGCTGCTCGGAAACCTGTCGGCGAGTAATTCGGCGGCAACAGTTTGGGATGTGACTACTAGAAAACCAGTTTCTGAACTGGTAGGACATCTGGATCAAATCAATAGTCTTGCTTTTAGTCATGACAATAAATTCGTAGTGACCTCGAGCAAGGACGGAACGGCAAGAGTTTGGGATACGCGCAATGGCAACCCCTTGCTCACGCTGTCCGGGCACGCCGGACCAGTTAACAGCGCCGTCTTTAGTGATGACGCCAAATACATTGTCACGACCAGCGGAAACCTGGCCTATCTTTGGGAAGCGAAGTCGCCCGCGAGCTGGACCGAAGTGACCGAAGTTTCGCCGACGAAGCTCAAGGGCCATATTCAGCCGGTAACGAATGCGGTTTTCAGCCCCGATGGTAAGTGGGTCGCAACTGTTAGTCAGGATCAAACCGCGCAGCTTTGGGACGCGAAAGTTATTAAAGCTGAGATAGTGAAAAACACGCTCGGACCGGCGACGAACCGCGATGAATCCGCCAGGAATATGTCGGCGGTGGCTGAAAGCCTGGCTGTTTTTCGTGGACACATTAAGCCGCTGACCAGCGTGGGCTTCAGTCCGAACTCGAAGTTTCTGGTTACGGCGAGCGAGGATCGAACTGCGCGCGTTTGGGACCTGCGCAGCTTAGGCGCCTTCAACGTATTGGGCGCACAGCTCGCAGCAACTCCGGATGTGTACCGTGGTAAATGTCCGGCGAATGTAAGGTTCCTTGGCGAAATTTCAGTAGCGGGGAGAAGCGGCGACATCCTATACAAGTTCGTGCGCAGCGACGGTACTGAGAGCTTGCCGCAGCGTCTGAGTTTCGATGGGCCGGGCTCGAAACAAGTAAGCGAGACCCGCGAGCTGTTTAGCACGGGAGCAGGCAGCAACGGGCTGCCGTTGCCGATTAACGGCTGGGTGAAGATCGTAATTCTCGAGCCGACGGCGAAACAGTCGAACGAAGCGACGTTCACCGTGAACTGTAACGGCGACGGAACGGCACAGTTGCAATTGCGTGATCTGACGGCGGCTGACCTGCAACAGATCATGCCGGGAGCCGGCCTGGCGCAAATAGCGCTGTACCTGCCGCATCTGCAAAAAGCGATGGACGAATTCGGCATTAACACGCCACTGCGTCGCGCCGCTTTCCTGGCGGAGGTGGCCCAGAACACGGCACAACTGTCACAGCTTAGTGAGCTTGGTACTGATGAGACTTTGGAGCAGCTATACGGATCACGAAAGGATTTGGGCAACTACGAACCGAACGATGGTTCACGCTATAAGGGTCGCGGCGCATTTCTGATAACCGGGCGCGCGAATTACCAGTCAATCGGTGCGCAGCTTGGAGTGGATCTGATCGCGCATCCCGAGAAAGCGGCCGCACCTGAAGTCGCCTTCCGCTCGGCTGCATTGGTCTGGCAAAAGAATGGCTTGAACGAAAGAGCGGACGCTTCGCAGTTATCGGCGATTCATCAGCGAGTTTACGGCGGGCAGCGCCGGCTGGCGGAAGTTCAGGCCTTCTACGATCGAGCAAAACGAGCGTTTGGTGTGCAGTAGGAGGTATGGCCCTTCTGCCCTTGGAGAAGGTGAGGGCGCTAGACGTTTCTTAACACCGAAGGTGTTGGCTAACTTTAGCCCAGGGTTTCCTAGCCTGGGTAATCAGCGATCAATCTCTGAAGGAGTTTCGCCCGTCCTTGACTCCTTCAGAGTTAGGTTAGTGGGTCGGTTGGGAATGAGGTCCGTACCACCTGCGGTAGCGGGTGGTGATTCCCAAACTGGGCGCTCCACACAATCGGCCGAAGCACGCTACACATCGGCACGCGGAACTGCCTTATTTGCCTCTGCCGCCTTCGCTGCGAGCGAGGCCTGGGCTGCGGCCAAACGAGCAACCGGAACGCGGAACGGCGAACAGCTAACGTAGTTCAGACCAATCTCATTGCAGAACGCGATTGAACTCGGATCGCCGCCGTGCTCGCCGCAAATTCCCACCTTCAAATCAGGTTTCACGCTGCGACCTCGTTCAGTTCCCATCTGCACGAGTTGTCCAACGCCGGCGCGATCCAAAACTTGAAACGGATCCTCAGGCAGAATCTTGCGCTCAACATAATTCGGCAGGAAACGGCTCGAATCATCGCGGCTCAAACCAAAAGTTGTTTGCGTCAGATCGTTTGTTCCAAACGAGAAGAAGTCTGCATGCGCTGCAATGTTGTGGGCCATCAGGGCAGCGCGCGGCAGCTCAATCATCGTGCCGACGTGATATTCGATAGTCATGCCATACTCGCCCATCACCTGGCGTGCGACGTCGTCGATTAGTTCGCGCTGCTGATGCAACTCTTCGCTGAGCGACACCAGCGGCACCATGATCTCGAGCTCGGTTTTCATCTTCTCGCCCTGAACCAGGCAAGCTGCTTCGAAAATCGCACGGCACTGCATGCGCGTGACTTCCGGAAATACCAGACCCAGACGGCAGCCGCGGAAACCGAGCATCGGATTTGCTTCACGAATCCGATTCACCTGTTTCAATAGCCGGCGCTTCTCGTCGATCTCGTCCAGCAAGTTGTCCATGTCGCCGAGCGTGGTCGCCAAACGCAGCGCCATTTTTAACTCGCCGAGCTCGCTCATTAACTCTTCGGCATTGGGCAGAAACTCATGCAGCGGCGGATCGAGCAAGCGAATAGTTACCGGCAGGCCAACCATCTCGCGAAAGATGCCAACGAAGTCGCCGCGTTGCAGCGGCAACAACTTTTCCAGGGCCTTCTCTCTGGCGCCCACGCCGTCGGCCAAAATCATTTCCCGCATCGCGGCAAGTCGCTGATCGCCAAAGAACATGTGCTCAGTGCGACATAGTCCGATGCCCTCGGCGCCAAATTGACGCGCCACTTTCGCGTCGCGCGGCGTATCCGCGTTAGCTCTTACGCGCAGACGGCGAAACTTGTCGGCCCACAACATCAATTCATGAAACTCAGAGCCGAGCGATGGTTGAACCGTTGGCACCTGGCCGAGAAAAACCCGTCCGGTCGAGCCGTCGACTGTGATCCAATCGCCTTTAGTCACCACCGTGCCGCCAACGCTGAATTGCTGCTGACCATAATCAATGTCGAGCGAGTTCGCGCCGCTGACGCACGGCTTGCCCATGCCACGTGCGACGACAGCGGCGTGACTGGTCATGCCTCCGCGCGCCGTGACGATGGCTTGCGCGGCCACCATGCCGTGAAAGTCGTCGGGGCTTGTTTCCTGTCGCACCAAAATCACTTTTGCATCTTCATCACGAAACAACTCTTCAGCCTCGTCAGGACTGAACACCACCTGGCCCTGCGCCGCCCCCGGGCTGGCCGGCAGACCGGTGGCCAACACGGTAGCTTTGGTTTTCGGATCGACGGTCGGATGCAGCAACTGATCGAGTTGTTCCGGGGTCACGCGTTGCACGGCGGTCGCCCGGTCGATAAGTTTCTCGCTGACCATTTCAACTGCCACGCGAACTGCGGCGGCGCCGCTGCGTTTGCCGGTGCGCGTCTGCAGCATCCAGAGCTTGCCGCGTTCAATCGTGAACTCGCAGTCCTGCATATCACGGTAGTGTTGTTCGAGCAGGTCTGTGATCGAAGCGAATTCCTGGTAGACCTTGGGCAGCTCTTTCTTCAATTGACTGATCGGATTCGGGGTGCGAGTTCCCGCCACCACATCTTCGCCCTGCGCGTTGAGCAGGTATTCGCCGTAAAGTTCTTTCTTGCCGGTCGAAGGGTTGCGCGTGAACGCGACACCCGTTCCGCTGCCTTCACCCATGTTGCCAAATACCATCGCCTGCACATTCACGGCGGTGCCCAGTGAATCGGCAATTCGATTTACGCGACGATAGTCCACCGCGCGCCGGCCCATCCAGGAATTAAAGACCGCGGCAATCGCGACGCGCAGTTGTTCGTATGGATCTTCGGGAATCGCGTGTTGCTCGGCGAGGATGATCTGTTTTTCGGCAGCGATGATATCGCGCAGGTGTTGAGGTTTCAGATCGGTGTCGCGTCCGCCCGATGTCTGCGCCTTGTAACGATCCATCACGCGTTCGAACTTCTCGTGCGCAACGCCCATCACGATTTCGCCAAACAGAGAGGCGAAACGGCGATAGGCGTCGAGTGCGAATCTCAAGTCGCCGGTTTGTTCCGCGAGACCCTGGACGGTTTCTTCATTCAAGCCGAGGTTCAGCACGGTGTCCATCATGCCGGGCATAGAGAAAGCCGCGCCGGAACGCACTGAAACGAGCAGCGGATTATTCGGATCGCCGAATTTCTTGCCGACCTTCTGTTCGATCTTTTGCAGGCCTTCTTTGACCTGCTCCCACATGCCCTCAGGAAAACTTTTGTCGTTATCAAAAAAGGCATTGCAAGCTTCGGTGGTGACGATCAGCCCCGGCGGTACTGGCAGTCCGGCGCGCGTCATCTCACAAAGGCCGGCGCCTTTTCCGCCGAGCAGTGACTTGTCGTCTCCGCTGCCTTCTTCAAACAGGTAAACCCATTTGTTGGCGGAGGTTTGGGGAACTTCTGAAGTTTCTTCGATGGCAGTGCTCATAAAGTTGGGAACTCTTTCCGGCTGAACTAAAGGTTGATGGATTATCGCACTTTTTGGGAATCAGGTCAGTACCGCGTGGTGGTAAGATACGTGAGTCTCGACCCGATAAATTTTCGATGGCCGCGTTACGTTGCCTGGGAAAAGTTCACTGCTAAGTGCGAGGACGATTCCGGAGGCGCGAAACAATATTGACAAGGCTCCAATGAAGCACGGAGCGAGAGAAAACCTATGAGCTACACTCAAGAGCAGACCCTTTATGCTGCGGTCCACGAAAATGGACTCAATGATCTCTTTAAGGCCTTCTTCGGAGTGAGAGGTCATTATCTGGAGTATTCAACACCGGCTTACACCCAGGGACTTACGCCGGCGATGGCTACCGCTATGCCCCCGATAATTCTTAATTTGTCGGGTTTCTTTCAGCTGGACATCGAGTATCTCATCAAATTTTCTATTCCGATGGTTGACATAGTGCCAGCGCCAATCACCGGCATTCTCGACCCCGGATCCAATCAGTTCCGAATCAAGTCCGGCGTAAAGCTGGAAATGATGATCAATACAATTCAGCTCTTCTCGGTGACGGTAGACGTGTTCGGCAAGTGCGAGCCCGTGGTGGTGAGTTCTACGCCCGGCACCGGATCGATAGGCATCAAGCTAAAGCAAATAGAGATCGTCGACTTGCCGCCGCCGTTCGAGGATATAGCGGAGCTCATACTATTTCCGATATTGAAGTTTGCACTGGCGGCCGCGCACATTCCTTTCAACACCATGACTGTCGGCGCCTTTGTTTTCCAACTGTTGCAAGGACCGCTGGCCGACCAGAACTTGCTCAAGGTCAGAGGGAACGTAGTTTAAAGGAGATCTACCATGGCGGATATAGAAGCAGCAGTTGACGAACGGGGTGCGAACATTGTCATGCATAATGCAGAGGCTGCGCTTGGAACCCAGTACAAAAGCGGGTTTGGCAGCCTCGGGCCCTTCGCAACCAATTGGAGCGCGAATGCATTCTTCGCCGGTGGGCGGGTGGATTTGATACCGCCGAACGTGATTCGTATTGACGACTGCGAAATGCACTTCAATCTGCATTTGGAGGTTGTGATTGATCTCAACAGTATCCTGCCGCCAGTTACCATCTCTTTCCCGTGTTTCACGATCAAGATCTTCAAGAAAAAAATTACGATTTGCCCCCCGTCAATCCACATTCACTTTCCTGTCGTTAAAGTTCCGGTGGGCCATTCGGATGTAATCAAGTTTACCTCCGACTTCAAACTACAGACGCAACTGATTACCGGTTACTGGCACATAGACGCCGTGATCGTAGGCGTCCCGTCGCTGCAGTTTGGGCCCGGCACGGCACTTCTGCTCGCAGCCCTGGGGCTGGCGGCCTCTGCCGTTCTGGCGCCCATACCATTCATTGGCCCTTTCCTTGGCGGGGCGGTGATAGCCATCACGGCGGCTATTGGTATAAGCGGTGTTTCCGGTTTCCTCGGTCCAATCCTTGGTCTGTTTGTCACTGGCTTGACGTTTCAAATAGACCGTCAGCCGAGAATTTTTACAGTGCTGCCGGCGAGTTCGGCGATCGATCCGGACGTGAGGATTCGGCTTGACGAGCTGCTCGCATCTGTTGTCGCGACGGATGAGGATGAATTGTTAATTGAAGCGTACATTTCTCCGGTGATATGAGGTGAATTTCATGAACAGCCTTGACAGCCGACTTATTTCCTACGGGGATAGCTTCGTCCAGATTTTCTCACGGCTCGGCTCTTACCGTTACGGGTTTGGGCCCTCCAGCGCGCGCGAGGAAATGCCCTTCACGGTCCATGTGAGAGAGACGCGCGACCAGCGGCGCGAAGAGGGCAAGCAGCACACCGTCCTTGTTCGATCGCAGGGTGGCCGCCTGATAGCCGACCGGCCGGAGGTAGAGCTTCAGGAGGGTGATGCGGTGCTGTGGAGTTTGTCCGACTCTGCCACGCCGGCTTTTAGTGTTCGCGGGTACTCAGAAACTCACTCTTTCAACAGCGCCGCCATGAATTCAGAAGCTCTGTACATACATCCTTTTGGGAGCGCCGGCATCTTTAACTGGCGAGATGCCAACGGGCGTGGTCCATCAAGCACGGTGGAAGTGACCATGCGACAAACAAGAATGGGAGAAAAGGAACCACGATTGAGCAGCGAAGCTGCGATGG
>JBKPNP010000913.1:0-12006 GCA_046732775.1 Acidobacteriota bacterium | reverse complement strand
GCTGACTCCTGACCGCTGCAATATACTACCCCGTTCCGAACTCGATCATTTCGACGCGTTTTGCGCAGTCAAAATCCACTTCATTAATTTCAGGGAGACGGTTTTAATGCCCCATCTAACAAACAGCGGCCGTGTGCTGTTAGCGGCCACGATCTTTGCCGCGCTGCTGCTCGCTTACAACGTAACTATGACTCCTTCTGCTGACGCCAACACGCTGCGTACTGCTGACGGTCAACCGTCTACACCACCCAACCCTTTGCTTCCCGAATGGGAAGGACCTTATGGCGGCGTGCCGCCGTTCGATAAGGTTCACGTCGCCGACTTTAAGCCGGCACTCGAAGCCGGCATGGCTGAAAACCTTGCCGACGTAGATCGCATTGCCAAAAATTCAGAAGCGCCAACCTTTGAAAACACGATCGTCGCCCTCGAACGCGCCGGACAAACGCTCGATCGCGTGCAAACAATCTACGGTGTTTTCGAATCAACGATGAACGGGCCCGAGTTTCAAGTCGTACAGCGCGAAATGGCGCCGCGACTGTCGGCGTTCTACGATCAGATAACTCAAAACGAAGCGCTCTTTAAACGTATTGAGGCCGTCTACAATTCGCCCGAGAAAGCCAAGCTTACGCCCGAACAGCAACGCTTAACCTGGCTCTACTACACAAACTTCGTCCGATCCGGCGCGCGTCTCGGTGCGGCCGAGAAGGCAAGACTTTCGGAAATCAATCAGAAGCTGGCGGGACTCTACACGAAGTTTAGTCAGAACGTTCTCGCCGAAGAAGACGGACAAACGCTGGTGCTGAAAAACGAAGCCGACCTCGCCGGTTTGCCGCAGTCTGTGCGGGACGCTGCCGCAGCGGCGGCCGTCTCCAAGAAGCAGCCGGGCGCCTGGGTGATTTCAAATACGCGTTCCTCCATCGATCCATTCCTGACCTATTCCGAGCGACGCGATTTGCGCGAAAAGGCCTGGCGCATGTTCATCAATCGCGGCGACAACGGCGACGAACATGACAACAACTCGACGATTACCGAGATTCTTCAACTCCGCGCTGAACGCGCCAAGCTGCTTGGGTACCCCACGCACGCGCACTGGCGGCTCGAGAATGCAATGGCGAAAACCCCCGAGAACACGATGAAGTTGATGCTGCAGGTTTGGAAACCTGCCGTCGCCCGCGTGCACGAAGAAGTTCGCGACATGCAGGCGCTGGCTGACAAAGAAGGCGCCAAGATCAAGATTGAGCCCTGGGACTATCGCTACTACGCCGAGAAGGTTCGTAAGGAGCGTTACGACCTCGATCAAAATGAAGTGAAAGAGTATCTGCAGCTCGAGAAGTTGCGCGAAGGGATTTTCTGGGTCGCCGGCGAGCTCTTCAATTTTAACTTTACCCCAGCGACCAATGTTCCCGTCGTGCACCCAGATGTGCGCGTTTGGGAAGTCACTGACAAAACCACCAAAAAGCATATCGGCTTATGGTATTTCGATCCTTACGCACGCACGGGCAAACGTTCGGGCGCCTGGATGAACGCCTATCGCACGCAGGAGCGCGTAAACGGAAACATCACGACTATCGTTTCCAATAACGCTAACTTCGTGAAGGGCAAGCCCGGTGAGCCGCTGCTGATTTCGTGGGACGACGCGCAGACGATGTTCCATGAGTTTGGACACGCGCTGCACGGTCTCAATTCGAACGTAACGTATCCGTCGTTGTCAGGTACGGCAGTCGCGCGTGACTACGTTGAGTTTCCGTCGCAACTACTCGAGCATTGGCTGTCGACTCCCGAAGTGTTGAATCGGTTCGCAGTGCATTACAAAACAGGGAAGCCGATTCCTCAGGCGCTGGTCGATCGCATCAAACGGGCTGCGACGTTCAACGAAGGCTTCATCACGGTTGAGTATCTTTCAGCGGCCCTCATCGATATGAAGCTGCACCTCGCGGGAGACAAGAAGATCGATCCGGATGCGTTTGAAAAGGCGACGCTGGCAGAGTTGGGGATGCCGGACGAAATTGTCATGCGCCATCGCACGCCGCAGTTTATGCATGTGTTTGGCAGCGACGGCTATTCGGCGGGTTACTACAGCTATCTTTGGTCAGACGTTTTGACCGCAGACGCTTTTGGCGCCTTTGTCGAAGGCGGGGGCCCTTACGATCGCAAGGTCGCGGAGCGGCTGCGCAAATACATTTTCTCCGTCGGCAACACGGTGGATCCGGCTGACGCCTACCGCAGTTTCCGTGGACGCGACCCGCAAACTGAGGCGCTCATGAAGAAGCGCGGTTTTGCTGGAAGCGAAGTGAAACCAGGTAATTGATTGCCTTTTTTGGGAACGGCGGGGCAAGCCCGCGTTCCTGACCCTGAGACAGCCATAAACGAGTGACAACTTCAAGACTGAGTGGCTTCAAGTTCTAGTCTGAACGGGCGTTTCGCAGTCTCGGGGTCGGGAAGGCGGGCTTGCCCCCGCTCTCGCCCGTCGCTTTCTCTCCAGAATTGACATATAAGGCCTCTTTGTTTAGATTCTAGCGGTTCAATAGTTAGTGGAATTACGTTTTCAAACTTTTGGTGGGATGCTCCCGAAGACCTTCGTCATGAATCGAACATACACACGATTCTTTAGTTTTTAATTGCCCAGCCACCTTGTGGCGGCTCCGACGAAGGCGCTCCTATCAGATCCGATCAGTTGTAGTAGTAAATAGTGAATCGTAAATCGTGAATAGGAAGCGCCAGCGCCACTTGTGGGATTGCTGGACTCTGCGTCGTACGCTTACCGCTTTCGGTACGCGGCTTCGCCGCCTTCCATGCGGAAAGCCTGTGGCTTTCGGTTGGAGACTTTTTGGTTAGAGGCTACGCCTTCGACTTCTATTTACCATTCACTATTTACGATTTACCAGTTTCCAATGAGCGAGCTTAACTTACAACTTAACGATCGAGCGGCGACCACGGTGGCCGGTCCGATAACTGTCGGGGAGGCGCTGAAGCAACTCGATCGTGATCTCGCCAAACAAGCGCTGGCCGCGCGGGTTGATGGTCGCGAAGTTGATCTCGCATACACGCTCAACGAACAGAACGGCGCGCCGGTAAAGATCGAGCCGGTGCTACCGGAAACGCTTGAAGGCCTGGACGTTTTACGTCACTCGACGGCTCACCTGCTCGCAGCGGCCGTTCTTGATCTGTATCCCGGCACGAAATTGGGAATTGGCCCCGCGCTGCTTGACGATCCGCGCTACGGTTTCTTTTACGACGTGATTGCGCCGCAGGCTCTAACCGAAGCCGACTTGCCTTTGATCGAAAAGCGCATGCGCCAAATCGCCAGTCGTAACTTGCCGTATCGGCGCGACGAGATTTCAAAAGCCGAAGCGCTCCGCATTTTCGAAGAACGCGAAGAGCCGCTTAAACGAGAATTGATCGACGAGAAAGCCGGCGAGAGCGTCAGCGTTTACTACATCGACAATTCGCCGTTCATCGATTTTTGTCTCGGCCCGCACGTGCCGAACACCAATAAGCTGCGCGCGTTCAAATTGCTTTCGCTTGCAGGCGCCTACTGGAAGGGCGACGCGACCTTACCGCAAATGCAACGCATTTACGGTACGGCGTTTTTCACCCAGGAACAGCTTGATGGCTGGTTGAAGCAGCGCGAAGAAGCAGAGAAGCGCGACCACCGTCGACTCGGTAAAGAACTCGACCTGTTCTCAATCCAGGATCAGTACGGGCAGGGCCTGATTTTCTGGCATCCGAAGGGCGCGATCATTCGTCAGCAGATGGAAGACTTTCTGCGCGAAGAGCTGGTGAAGCGCAACTACAGTTTTGTTTATACACCGCACATCGCGAAACGCGATCTTTGGAAGATCAGTGGTCACGACCAAAGCTACGGCGATTCGATGTTTGCCCCGACCACGCTGGAAGAAACGGAGTTTCGGCTGAAGCCGATGAACTGTCCGTTCCACATCGGTATTTATAAGTCGCAGCAACGGTCGTATCGCGACCTGCCGCAGCGTTACGCGGAAATGGGAACGGTTTATCGCGCCGAACTGTCGGGCACGCTGCACGGACTGATGCGTGTTCGTGGCTTCACTGTCGACGATGCGCACTTGTTCTGTACACCCGAACAGGTTCGCAGCGAAATCGACGGCTGCGTCGACTTTGCTTATGAAGTCTTAAAGGCGTTTGGTTTTGAAAAGATTAAGTTCGAGTTGTCGGTAAAAGGTAACGACACGGGCAAGCAATGGCTCGGCGACGAAGCCGATTGGGTGAAAGCGGAAACTGCCCTGGCTGAGGCTCTCGACGCGCGTCAGATTAAATACGAACGCATCGAAGGCGAAGCTGCTTTCTACGGCCCGAAGATCGATTTCAAAATCGAGGACGCGATTGGACGACTGTGGCAGTTAGGCACGGTGCAGTGGGACTTCAATCTGCCGGAGCGTTTCGAGCTTGAGTACATCGGCGAAGACAATAAGCCACACCGGCCGGTGATGGTTCACCGTGCGCTCTTCGGTTCGATCGAGCGTTTCTTTGGCGTGTTAATTGAACACTATGCCGGCGCGTTTCCGTTGTGGCTCGCGCCCGTCCAGGCTGCTGTGCTGCCGATTACCGATCGCGTTAACGAATACGCCGGGAAGGTTGCGGCGCAATTGCGCGAGGCCGGGTTGCGCGTGGAAACGAACCTGCGCGGAGAAAAGATAGGTGCGAAGATTCGCGACGCGCAGATGCAAAAAGTGCCGTTCATGCTGGTGCTCGGCGATCGCGAAATGGAACAGGGAAACGTCGCTGTTCGCGAGCGTTCGCAAGGCGACATTGGTGTGATGTCGATCAATGATTTTGTTGAGATGGCGCGCAGGCTAATCAAGCAGCGTGCATTGACTAACGGTTAGTTTCAGGTTTCAAGTTTCAAGTTTCAGGTTCAGAACTTGAAACTTGAAACTTGGAACTTGAAACTTGTTTCTTTAGGAGGTGAAGTATAGCTACAGGCTTTCGAGGTCGCGGACAGCGTCCGGACAACCGGCGCATGCCCATTGCGCGCATTAACGAGAGAATTCGTGTCCCCCAGGTACGAGTGATTGGCGAAGAGGGCGAACAGCTCGGAGTACTGGATATTCGCGACGCCATTCGCGCCGCCCGGGAAAAGGGTTTGGATCTGGTTGAGGTTGCCGCTACTGCCGATCCACCGGTTTGTCGAATCATTGACTTCGGAAAGTTTCAGTACGAAGCCAAGAAGAAGGCGAACGAGGCGAAGAAGAAGCAGGTCACCATCACCGTCAAAGAAGTGAAGTTTCGGCCGGGCACAGACGATCACGATTACGACTACCGCATGAAGCACGCGCGCGAATGGCTGGAAGGCGGCGATAAAGTGAAGGCGACGATCTGGTTCCGCGGACGCGAAATGACGCACCGCGAACTGGGCGCGCGCATTCTGGAGAAGCTCGAAAAAGATTTGACGGACGTCGGCGAAGTAGAAGCCAGGCCGCGCATGGAAGGGAACCAGATGTTCATTATTCTGGGGCCCAAGCGCCACAAGAGCGCGAAGGATCATCCAGCTGCAGGGGCGCCACCGGCAGCGGCGCCACGTCCTGCTGCGGCAGCACCGACCGCGCAGCCGGGGACACCTGCCGCGGCCGCGCCTGTAGTTCCGCCAGTTGCGTCAACGCCGGCGCCGGCGAGTAATCCGGCTGCCGAAGGCGGCGGTGAGAAAGTTGACAGTTAATTGATTGAGTTCCGAGATCCACGCGATCTCAAATTTGCTATTCGAAAAATGGAGAGCGTATGCCTAAGTTAAAAACACATAAAGGTGCGGCGAAACGTTTTCGCCTGACCGCGACTGGAAAGATCAAGCGCGGTCATTCACACGCGCGTCATATCCTGACGAAGAAAACCAACAAGCGGAAGAGACTGCTTGATATTGACGGTTTGGTAGCGACAGCCGATCAGAAGCGCGTCGAGGCGATGTTGCCGTACGGAAGAGACTAAGTGGAATCATGAAGGATGACAGCGGAAGGATGAGCGAAACCGAGGTTTTGGTTTCAGTTCATCATTCATAACTCCGCGTTCATCATTAGGAGGATATTATGCCTAGAGCAAAACGTGGAAATAAGCGCCTTGAGCGGCGCAAGAAAATATTGAAACTGGCGAAAGGGTACCGTGGTACCAAGTCGAAGCTTTATCGCTCGGCGAAAGAGTCGGTTGAGCGCGGATTAAACTTCGCGTATACCGGGCGCAAGTTGAAAAAACGTGATTTTCGCAGCTTGTGGATCGTCCGCATTGGCGCTGCCGCGCGTTTGAACGGCATCAACTATTCGCAACTCATGCACGGGCTGAAGGTCGCGGGTATTGAGTTGGATCGCAAAGTTCTCGCGGATCTGGCGGTCAATCAGCCAGAAGCTTTTGCCGCCGTTGCTGTTCAGGCGAAGAACGCACTCGACTCGCAAAAGGAAAAAGCTGCAGCGTAGTGTCAAAAGGCGAATTTAAAGAGAGCGTAGTTCAAACGTCCCGTTAGGGACGCAATGTTTATAGTTACGAAGTCTATCCATTCTTATGCCCCGTGAGGCGAAATGATCATTTCGCCCCACGGGGCTCAGAATCATTCCGGCTCGCTATTCGATAGACATTTCGCCGTTCTGCGGCTCAACCCACAGTTGAAGACGCGTAGCGACTCCGATGGCATCAGATCAAAATCAGGAAAATCCCAGAGCGTTAGTTGAAGCGGCGCGCGACGCGTTCGAGCAGGAGTTCGAGCGCTTTGCGAGTGCGGATCAAGCGCTGGATCTTTCGAGTGCTGAAGCCGAGCAGCGCGCCATCGCAGAGTTACGTACGCGTCACCTTGGTAAAAAGAGTGCCTTCGCCGCCAGCAAGAAGATGATCGGCAGAGTGGCGCCCGAAGAACGCGCTGCTTTCGGGCAACTGGTTCAACAAATCGAATCCGATATCGTCAGTAAGATTGAACGCACCGAACAGGTTCTGCGAACACGAGTCGAGGCGCTACGCACCGCGCGCGAGGCGATTGACGTCACCTTGCCTGGACGCCGGCCGCGACGCGGTCATCTTCATCCCATCACCGTCGTCAGGCAAAGGATTGAAGATATTTTCGTGTCGCTCGGTTATGCGATCGAAGATGGACGCGAAATTGAAACTGACTTTTACAACTTCGACGCCTTGAACATTCCGGATAACCATCCGGCGCGCGCAACCCAGGACACGTTCTACACCACCGACGGGTACGCATTGCGTTCGCAAACTTCCACCGTACAGATTCATGCGATGCAACGCCGCGGCGCCCCCTTGCGAATGATCGCGCCGGGCCGCGTGTTCCGTCGCGACACGCCTGACCCAACCCACAATCCGATGTTTTTTCAGGTAGAGGGCTTGTGCGTGGATCGTGGGATCAGCATGGCGCACCTCAAAGGCACGGTCGCTGAATTCCTGAAGCGAATGTTTGGCGCGCAGACGGTCACGCGTTTTCGACCCTCGTATTTTCCGTTTACCGAACCGAGCGCTGAGTTTGATTTCAGCTGCTTTAAATGTGGCGGCTCCGGCTGCCGCATCTGTAAAAATTCGGGCTGGATCGAATTGGGCGGCTCCGGAATGGTTCATCCGAACGTGCTGCGTGGGGTGGGCATTGATCCTGAGGAGTTCTCCGGTTTTGCGTTTGGATTCGGTATCGATCGCATGGTGGCGCTGATGTATAACCTCGACGACATCAGGCTGCTTTTCGAGAACGATGTTCGATTTTTAAGCCAATTCGATTAAAGCTTTGAACTTTGTGCTTTGAGCTTTGTACTTTGTTCGCATTGCACCACGTTCGCGGTCCTGACCAGTCAAGGATTCAAAGCACAAAGCACAAAGCACAAAGTTCAAAGTACGTCTTTATGTTAATTAGCTACAACTGGTTAAAAGAGCTGACCGACACCCAACTGAGCCCGGCTGAACTGCGGGAGCGGCTGACCATGGCCGGTCTGGCGATCGACTCGGTCGAGGAGTCGGCTGGCGACTCGGTGCTCGACGTAGAAGTGCCGTCGAACCGCCCCGATTGCCTGTCGCACGTGGGCATCGCCCGGGAAGTGGCGGTAATCGAGAAGTCCGAAGTTCAAAGTCCGAAGTCCAAAGTTTGCGCCACCGACGGCAAAGCCACCGAGCTCGCTGCTGTTGAAATACAGGACAGTGAACTTTGTCCGCGTTACGCGGCCCGCGTTGTTCGTGGCGTAAAGATTGGGCCGTCACCCGCGTGGCTGGCGAAACGTCTCGCCGAAATTGGACAGCGGCCAATCAACAACGTTGCCGACATTACTAACTACGTCCTGCACGAACTCGGCCAGCCGCTGCACGCGTTCGACCTAAACAAACTTAGTGAAAAGCGCATCGTCGTCAGGCGCGCGGCGGCAGGCGAGAAACTCACCACGCTCGATGGCGCGGAACGCGCGCTCGATCCGGAGATGCTTGTGATCGCTGACGCTTCGAGTGCAGTGGCGCTGGCGGGAATCATGGGCGGTCTCGACTCCGAAATCTCTTCGAGCACCACTGATGTGCTTATTGAAAGCGCGTACTTCGATCCGGATTCAGTGCGACGCACGGCCCGAAAGCTTGGCATGGATACAGAAGCCTCGCGACGTTTCGAACGCGGTGCAGATTGCGCAAACGTGCTGCAGGCGCAGACGCGCTGTGTGGAATTGATTTGTGAGCTTGCGGGTGGCGTCGCGACAGAAGACGCAATCGACGTTTATCCAAATCCAGTCGCACCCAGAGTCATCTCGTTTCGTCCGTCACGGGTTGAGAGTTTGACATCGGTCCGCGTTGACGTATCCGAAGTGAAACGAATCTTGAGCGCGCTTGGCTTTGTTGAGCAGTCAGAGGCGGCGGGGAACATCACCTTCGTTGTGCCCAGCTGGCGCATCGACGTGAGTCTCGAGGAGGATCTCGTTGAAGAAGTCGTTCGGCATGTGGGCTACGAGCAAATCACTTCGGAACTGCCTCCATCTAATTTCGCCGGTGAGTATCAACCTGCGGAGACGAAGCGACGTGCGCTGCGCCGCGCGCTCACAAGTTTGAGTTTCGATGAGGCGATCAGTTTCAGCTTCATCGATGTTGCACACGACGGCGAATTCGAACTGCTGCCGGCTCTGCAGGGCGCGCCGGACGGTCCGGCAGTGGCGCTCGCGAATCCGATTATTGACGAAGCGACCCGCATGCGCCCGACGCTGCTGCCTGGGCTGATTGAATCCCTTCGGCACAATCTTAACCACGGCAACCGCGACGTCCGTTTGTTCGAAATTGGGCGTGTTTTTGCAGGTTCGGCGCCTAAAGAGTTGCCGGAAGAACGCGAGTCTTTGGCCTTCATTGCGAGCGGCGGAGCGAGTGAGGAAGGTTATGCGCAGGCCGGCCGAGACACGGATTTTCTCGAGTTGAAAGGGGCGCTCGAAGCCGCAGTCGCCGCGATGCAGTTGCAACCTTTAACGTTCACGAAAACAAGCGTGAGGCACTTGCGCGAAGGACAGGCAGCGACAATCATGCTCGCTGACGGTAATGTCGTCGGAACGATTGGTCGCTTAGCTGAATCGATTGCGGCGAGTTACAAATTTCGCCAGCCGGTCTTTGTTGCCGAGCTGGATTTGACGGCGCTGCTGGGGTCGAATGAACGGCCGAATCTCTATACGCCGCTGCCGCGTTATCCGTCGGTTACGCGTGACATCACTCTCCTCATTGATCGCGAAGTGAGCTTCGCGGAGTTGGTCCAGTTCATCGCCGAACAAGGCGCACATGATTGTACGGGCGTAAAACTCGTCGGCGTTTACGAGGGACAAAACATTCCGGCTGACCAGCGTTCGATTACTCTGCGGATGGAATACCGTTCTGACGAACGCACCTTGCGCGATGACGAAGTAGAGGCGCAGCACCGACTTTTACTCGATGCAACGCTGGCAAAATTTCACGCCACACAACACTAAAAAATAAATAACTTGCAACCGCCGAAAGAGTCTTGCGCTTGCGAGCGTGAAGTCGCATAATCCGAGCCGGATTGAATTCGAGTTAGACGGGAAAGAAGAGGCCGATGGTCGCATTATCAGGACTGGAAAAGTTTTCGCATTTAGAAGACAAGATCTATCGCACGATTGAACTCACCAAGACGTTGCGACAGGAGAAGGAAAGTCTGGAGAAAGAACTTTCCTCGATGCGACGCAACCGCGGCGGCAGCGTATCTTTCGAACAGCAACGACTCGAGCAACAGGTTGAGGCGCTGCTTGCTGAACGCGACGTCATCCGTGCCAAAGTCGAAGCAATGCTCGACGCCGTGGCTTCGCTCGATCCAGAGATGGCCGAGGAGCTTCGATGACAATCACCAGCCCAGTGCTCGATAACAGAAGTATGGAAACAACAGCCACAGCCGCTCCTACGATCAGAGTCGAAATCTACAATCAGACTTACAACATTCGCTCTGACGGCGATTCCGAATACCTCATGCGGCTCGCGGATTTCGTCGACAGTCGCATGCGCGAAATCTCTTCCGGAACTCTCACGGTCGATTCGCTAAAAGTCGCGATCCTGGCTGCTTTGCACATCGCGGACGAACTCCACCGTCTGCAGCAAACCCACGAACAGGCCGACGCCCAACTGGCCACCCGCAGCGCCGAATGCGCCGAAATGCTCGACAAGTTATTGAAGGTTCGCAGCAATATCGAGCAGGAAAACGGCGGTCCCGGGAAAATCGCGTTCAGCTAGATTTTTTCAAATAAAAGCGCCAAATCGGATGCGACAGACTTTGGAGTGCGGTGCCCTGTCACCGCTTTAGGAAGTCGCGACCTGTCGCGACGAAGTTAGTGGAGATTCAAGTCCAAGCGCTGGGCGACACGTCGCCCAGAAATCCAAAGCGGTGACAGGTCACCGCACTCCAAAGGTAGTCAAATTTACTGATCGAAGTTGTCTTGTGCTAGTATCCCACGCGGCGGAGGGAAATATTCTGCGAGGTTCGTCACCGAGTGTACGATGATTGAGCCAACGCCGATAATATGGGAGACCGATGCCGCTTGCCAGTGCAATTCTTCAGCGTTAAGAATTGCCAGAGGCTGTGGCTTTTGAAGGTCACCCACCTGTGAAAGCAGGTTCAATTACGGCTTCGGAACGGCCATTGTGGATTTCCCTCCAGCCAGCAAAAGCGGTAAATAGTGAATCGTGAATAGTAATAGTTGGTGGACTATCACCACTCCTATTCACGGTTTTTTGTTTTAACTATTCACTATTCACAACTAACTACTCACTAATGAACGTTCTCATGATCGGCGATGTGGTGGCGAAGCCCGGACGCTTGGCTGTGCTGGAGCGTATCCAGGACATTCGCGAGCAGCACCAGATCGATCTTGCCATCATGAATGCCGAAAACCTTGCCGGCGGTTTCTCAGTGACGCCTTCACTCTGCGAGCAATTGTTCAATTCCGGAATCGACGTCATGACGTCGGGAAATCACATCTTCGACAAGAAAGAAGCGATACCTTACATCGCAAAACAGCCGCGCCTGATTCGGCCGGCAAACTATCCGCCCAACACGCCGGGAAGCGGCATGTGGACGGGAATCATCAACGGAACGCCGGTCGCCGTCATGAACGTGATGGGCAGAGTTTTTATGCCGCCCTCCGACGATCCATTTCGAGCAATGGATCAACTGCTGAAGACGCTGCCGGAAGAGACGAAGGTGCGTTTGGTCGACGTTCACGCTGAAGCGACTTCGGAGAAGGTGGCAATGGGCTGGTATCTCGACGGCCGCGTTTCGGGCGTCGTGGGCACTCACACTCACGTGCAAACGGCAGATGAACGTCTGCTGCCCTTTGGCACTGCTTACCTGACGGATTTAGGCATGACCGGCAGTTACGCGGGCGTCATTGGCATGAATAAGGACGACGTAATCGCGAGGTTTACTTCCGCCGTCGCCCGGCGCGCGGAACACTCAACTCAACAGGCAAGAATCTGCGGTGCTGTGCTGGACATTGATGAAGCGACGGGCAAGGCGCGGAGTATTGTCAGGTTGAACCTGGCGCA
>JBKPNP010000912.1:0-3674 GCA_046732775.1 Acidobacteriota bacterium | reverse complement strand
CTCCCAGCGGGAGACGGCAGTCTAATCAAGGCTTCGGTGTTTGTGCCGGAGTTGGCGGCGCCGGCGGCTTATTAAACTTGCTCTCATCGACGGGGACGTTCAACTTCACTTCAGTCAACGTTCGCGTCGAACTCAAAGACGAATCCATTGAGGTAATACGAATGACAAACGGGATCTTCATCCCGTCGACGTCTCGATAGTCGTCGTAGTCGACCTGCTCCGGAATAACTCCAACCATGGTCGGCGTGGAAGTGATGCGGCGCAGCAACAGACCGGTCTGTACGTCGAAGAACAGCCGCTCGCCTTTGCCGTCCACTCCTATGCCGCGCAGGACGTAAACGTCTTTCCCGTCGATCTTGTCCCGGCCGCCAAAGCTTAACCGCGTAAACTGGCCTTTCAGTTTTACGTCCTTGAAGAGATCCGGATAGCGTCTGAGAAAACCAAGCTCCGGGCCTTCGAGGTCGCGCAGGCCCCGCTGACCTTTTTCCCAGCCAACGGTGCCATTGAACCCTCGTTCGATCACGCCCTGCCTCGGCGTGTTCAGGACCGTATAAATCTTGTCTGGCGCTGTCTGATAAACCTCATATCCAAGCGACATGCCGTTTGCGGTAAGCCAGGTGCCTTTCATTGTTCGGGTCTTCACCTTATCAATGACGGCGGCGCCGCCGATGGCGTCCATATATTTTGCGAGAACATCGTCGGCGGTTGGTGGCGTTGGTTTAGGCGTGGCGGCTGCTGCTTCAGCAGATGGCGTCTGCGCCGGAGCGGCAATCGGCAGTTGCGGAACGCGTGGCGGCTCCGGCAGGCCACGATGGCAGGTGTAACAACCGACCGCCGGATTGCCTTTGAAGTTCCCCTTGTTGATGCCCTGCACCATCTTGATCATTTCCCGCGCAGTTCCCTTTTCTCCCTTTTCGTCTGCCGCGAAGTCCCACTTACCTTCCTTGTTCACATGGCAGAAGGTGCACTTCACGCCAAGAGACGACGACATGTAGTTCATCACCGGAATCAATTGAGATTGCGGTAGACCATTGAGCACTTGAATATTCTTTTGCACCTGCTCAACCGTTTTTTCCGCCGGCACGACCGAAGCAGCCGGCACAGTTTGTTGCGGCTCGCGAGACGTGAAGCCCGCTTCAACTGAAGCGACAATGGTTACGCCGGCGATCGATAACACTCCGATCAGCAACAGGAGAATTCGAGTGCGAACCGGAGACGCGGTACTGTTTGTCATGAGCGACCCTTCCATCAGGCAAAGTTCTAGGCAATATCCGGCAAACTTCCGTTTGTCGTCTTAAAGCGTTTACTAATTCGAGCGATTTCTTAAAACTATTTCGCGGCGCCGTGATCGTTGCGGGCTGCCGGAGACAGCACAGTGCTCGCGTTCGATGTCGGCTGTGGCTTCTGTGGAACCAGCGCTTCCAGCGTGCGGTAAATCTGCAAATAGATTTGTGTTTCGCGCGGGATCAATGTTTTCCACGAAGCGCCGCCACGCCGGATGTACAGCGGCAAACGCGCAGCGTTTGAGTTGTAGCCAGCCGCAAGCAATTCGGTTTGCGTTGCCAGTTTCGCGTTCAGCGCATACTTTACGTCTTCGCTGGCGGCCAGATCGTTCCAGGTGTCCTGCATGTACAAAAGCATCGCCTGAAGCGCGTTCGCATGATTGCGCATGCCGATCACAAAATCAGGAATCAGACCCACACCCGGATGTCTTTGTCGCACGAGGTTGTAAGCCCAGGGAATCATCTGCACCATGCCGCCCGCGCCGGCGGAGCTGACCGAATAGCGATAAGTGTCCGGTTCGTTCAAAGCGAACAGCGAATAAATTTCGTCAAACAGCGCCAGCCGATTTTCATTGCGGAAGCGATCGTGATCGACGTGTTCCACTAAACAAAGACGCTCGGCTACGGCGAAGATCTCCGGAGAGATGAAGGTACCCTTCTCGCGCAAGCGCTTGGCGGCGAGATCGAGCATTCGATGCACGTACGCGCGGCCCGCTCGCGATAAGTCAGGCGAAAGCAGGGCCGGATGCGCGGAAGTGTAATAAGCCATCTCGCGAAACACACCGCGCTTTTCAATCGGGAACTCAACGACAAGGGGCACGAACGCACGGCCCTGCTGATCGAAAATCGCGACCGCAGTGTTCACTCCGTTTGCGCGCAACACGCGAATGTTTAAGTTGGTACCGAGTGAACTCGGCACGGACAGTTCGGAGCCCTTCGTGAGAAAGGTCTCCTTGAACATAGTGACGAGGTGAATTTTGGAAGTGTTGCGATCGAGCGCAGCCACGGTTACCAGATCGATGGGCGGCGACGTTTTCGCCGTCAATACTGCGCGAGATTTCAATAGGCGTTCCGCCTCGGCGATCCGTGATTGAATTTGAGGCGGCGTCAAAATCCGCGCACTCGCGGCCAGCGGCTCAACGCGACGCTCGGTTGCGGCGGGTCCGCCAACCTCCGGGTGGTTCGCCGGCGCAGTTCCGACTACGACGCCGTGCGCGGCTTTATCCTCGTCATTGTCGGGGATGGTCGCCGGTTTTGGGTTAGCCGCAGGCAAACCCGGTGTGACCCTGGCCGGTCGAGTCTCAACCGGAGGCAACGGATTTTGAGTTTGCGGCGTTTGCGCTTGCACCACGCCAGGCGACAACGAGACGGTCAGCAAAAATGCTGCGAGGGTAATTCTTTTCATAGCAAACAACACCAGGCTCTGACAGAAGACGCGTGAGAGAAAACATGCGCGGGTTAGATTCGCCGATGCCCCTCGCGGTTGTCAATACCTGTATTTCAGGACGGCTGGCTGTGTGGCAGGCGGTAGGAGTTCGATACGGAAGTTCGGTAAGAACAAATCGCTCCCGAGAATGGCTCCCGGGAGCGATTTAGTTTTTTGCAGCTAACGTTTCGCGTAACGCAAACGGTTAGTTTGCGATTCGAGGTAACCGTGGGGAAGTCGTGTTGGTCTGCACAAGCTCGCAGACTAACAGTTTCGTTACCGTCTTACTTAACGAGTAGCCTGGGAACCATTGAGTACGACGTCGCGATCGGAACCGCTGAAGGCGATGCTGATCAACTGTACGTCGTCGCCGGTGCCGGTCGACTTAATCTCGAGGTTGCGAGCTTTGCGATCGCGCTTGGCTGACGAAGCTGCGGCGCGCGCAATCACTTTGTCGTCTTTGACGATCACTAACTCGCCAGTCTCTTCGTCAAACTTCAAATCGTAAACGCCTTTGTTGACGACGGTGCCGTTGACTTTGATGTTCGTCGGGAACTTAACAGAATGTTTGGTGGTCTTGGCAAAGGCCGAAACACTTGCGATTGAGGCGACTAAAAGGGCGATTGCGATCCGGCTTAAGAAAGGTTTCATATCTGGACTCCTTGTTGTTTTGCGAACTACTCCAGGGGAGTACCTCTATCAACGATGGAATCCAGATTAAGTTCCAAAACTAAAATGGAAGTTTTGACTTCAACTTTGGGATTCAATCCTGGTATTCAGATAAATGGTTACGTCTCCATTTTTCTAAAATTCGTGTCCCGGAGTTGAGACGGATTTCCAATTGAAACTTTCGTCGCTTCAGCGGAGCGACATGTTTATAGCGTCTAATAACTCTTGACGCATTGCTTTGCTTTCAGTCCGCGAAAGGAGGCGGTAGCGGCATCATTTGGACGAGTGGCTTTCAC
>JBKPNP010000911.1:0-3454 GCA_046732775.1 Acidobacteriota bacterium | reverse complement strand
GCGCGAGGTGTGCCTGAATGCGAGACACGCCAACTTCGTTTAGCAGGTTGAGGCTTGCGTGCAAACCGTGGATCAAAGAAATCGGAGCCGTGCCTGTTTCCCATGCCAGGGTTCCCGCGCTCCAGCCCTGATCGTAATTTCCGTAATCGTCCGGGTTGGGAACACTCGTCCAACCAACCAGCGTCGGTTGGATTCGTTCGCGTGCCCGGTCGGAAAGGTACAGCAGTCCAACTCCTTCAGGCGTCAGCAACCATTTATGACAAGCCGCGGCCGCGACGTCGACCAATTCCGCCGTGACGTCGATGGGAATTACACCGAGGCTTTGAATCACATCCACCACCAGCAGCGCATCGTGCGCGCGAGCGGCGCGACCAAGCTGCTCGAGGTCCGCGCGAAAGCCGGAGGCAAACTGCACGTGACTGATCGCGACGATCTGTGTGCGATCGTCGATCAACGAGATCAGTTCATCAAGGTCGACGCGCCCGTCACGTTCTTTTGCTTGACGCACCTCAACGCCCAACGCCTCACGCAGACGCAGCCAGGGATAAAGATTCGAGGGAAACTCGCCCGCAAACGTAACCAGATTGTCACCGGGACGCCACTGCAGCCCATTCGCAACAGTTGAGAGTCCGTCTGACGTGTTACGCATGAACGCAACCTGTTCCGGACGCGCCCCCAGCATGGCGGCGACGAAATCTCGCGCCTTCTCTTTGACCGCCAGCCACGACCGAAAATTCACTGAACCATTTGTCGAGACGTCAGCAAGCTGCGACTGAATGGCCTCGATCACAGGCGTCGGCGGCGCGGAAACGGCGGCGTGATTCAAATAAATCGCGCGCTCGGTAACTGGAAAGAGCGCGCGTAAAGAGTCGTTCATAGTTGCTGTCAGGGCTGTTTAGGGCGCGAAAGGTCGTCCGTAAAATTCCTTGTAAAGCCAACCGAGCACGCGAGCTTCCGCAGTGCATAAAGTTTCGAGCCAGCAGTTTATGAGAAAGTCCCTACGGCCGCGTGCGGACGGTATCTTCTCGGCTTCTTTGACTACTGAACCTCCGCCCTGCAAATCAAGCTTGTAAGCTTCGGCCGCTGTTTCGTTGGCTTTCGAGGCGGTCTCAAGCGCGTTCAGCAATTGACTAATCCATGCATGCAGCGTGCGCTCCGAACTGTTTTCGGCGAGCGCCTGGATTATCCCGATGGCCAGCCTGTCCTGCGCCTGTTTGAAATCAAATACGTCTTCACCACGGCTCCGGCTCTCCTCCTGTTTCCAGTGGAAAACTTCCTCGACGTTTGGGTGTTTGATTATCGAAACTCGCTGGTCGAAATCGAGAAACCACTGGATAACATCAGGCACCGAGTCAAGGTTGACCTTGCCCGAGGCATCGCGCTGCAGTGGCGGACTGAGTGGCGCCTCATCTGTAACTTGACTGTCTGTTGAGTTAGTTTCGGCCATTCTGCTAAGCGCGCACATCGGCTCGCCGCTTCAACTTGAACTCTGGTGTCACTTCGCCAACAACGTCGCCGCGCCGATTCAGAACCGGATAAAACGCGTAACGCGAAACCGCTTCAAGCGACTCATCACTGAGTACGCCGAGTTGACGCAGCGACTCGATTACAACGGTGGGACGCGCGCGACGGTCGTCGCCATCCTCAATCTTGAGCGCCAGACCGAGGCCGCGCGGCCACTCCTCGCAAGGAAGTATCGCTGCCGTGTAAACGCCCTCGGCGCCAACTTTCGACACGATGCGGCCGGGCGCTGCGCGCATC
The DNA here is from genome assembly GCA_046732775.1 of Acidobacteriota bacterium. Classification (GTDB taxonomy): domain Bacteria; phylum Acidobacteriota; class Blastocatellia; order Pyrinomonadales; family Pyrinomonadaceae; genus PSRF01. The sequence continues at coordinate 1,693 of JBKPNP010000911.1, read as the reverse complement.
ATTTCAGTGTCCAAACGGTCCGACGTCCCGCCGATCAACTCCGGATGACTGGTCATCGCAGTTACGATTCTCCTGCAGGCGTTCTTAACTTCCTCGGCAAATTCCGCCGGAGAGGCCACCAGCCGCGCATACATCAGGGCCATGCTTTTTACTGTAATACCGAAGACGGGCACGCCGCAGCCGTCGGTTCCAACTGCGATGTCTTCGATGGGAATACCGGAAAACTCGGCGACAATCTTTCCGATCGCTAGTTGCACCGGATTCGACGGCTCATCGTAAGTTTCGGTTGGCGCGCCGAGGTGGAGCGCCAGCGCCAGCATGCCGGCGTGTTTTCCTGAGCAGTTGTTGTGTAGCACGTTTGGCGCTTCGCCGCGTCGCTTGAGCTCGTTAGCGAATTCGGCGCTGTACGGTTCGTGCACGCCACACTTCAAAGCGCTGGCCGGTAACCCGATCTTCTCGAGCATTGAAGCAGCTAGTTCAGTGTGAATTGGCTCGCCATTGTGAGAAGCGCAGGCGAGCGCGATTTCTTCTTCGCTAAACCCGAAGCGATCGGCGGCGCCTGAAGCAACAAGAGGAATTGCCTGATGAGGTTTCGCGGACGACCGTAGATAAGTGACCGTCTCGGGCGCGCCCAAATGAGCAACAATCGTCCCGTCGGGTTCGACTGCCACCACATGGCCCCGATGCCGGGACTCGGTAATGCCTCCGCGTGTTACTTCAACAAGCGGTTCGGCTGCCGGGATTTCGAGATTGTTTTCAGACGGCTGCCCCGAAACCTGCATAGCGACCTCGTTTACGTTGAATTGGATTAGCGCGACATGTTAACACGACGGACCGGAGCCAAGGCGACTGAAGCGCAACCGACTGGAGCGCAAGCGTCCCGCTTGCGTCTTTGATTACGCTTTCGCAATAGCCGAACCGGGACGGTCGCGGCCCAGTCGTAAACAAAAAGGCAGGAGTCCGTAAACTCCTGCCTTCGTGTTCATTGATCGAACTAAACCTTAGCGGGTTCGGGCATTGCGGCGCGCGCCATAGCTCAGCACCGTTAGTCTCACTTTCCGCCTGCCAAACCTCATCGCTTCGCCGCTGCTCGGAGTCCAAATATCGATGCGCCGGCCGCGGATTGCGCCGCCAGTATCGGCCACCAAATACTCACCACTGTATCCGGGATGATCGAGTCGCACACGCGAACCCAGCGGCAACACCCTCGGATCGGCCGCAATCAATCCGCGGCTGACCATTCGTCCGCTGGCCGTTCGGCCTCGCAGGCTGTAAGCCGTCGCCACGTATGCCGACGCGTCAGTCAAACCTTTGGTCGTCTCTGCCGTGTTCTTTGGCGATTCCGAAGGCGCTTCGCCCGCGCCGAACTTCCCACTAACTGTTAGCGAATCCTGTTTGGAATCTCGTTGAAAGCCGGTGGAAGGGCTGTCGGCATTTGATGGAGTGGCGGAAAAGACTATTAAGCCGGTGAGTAAGGTTGAAGCGACAATAGCGCTTCTGCTGAAGAATGATTTCATTCGTCGGGTCTCCTGTCCGATTCTGTATTGACTGTTCCAGCGCTCTGCGCGAGTCCGTTCTTTCCTATGACTCGACCTCCGGCTCAAGGAGTTGAGAGCAACGTCAGCCGGAGTTGGGGGCTTGCATCCTTGATGCAAGCGCTGAAACCAACTGTGACCGCAAAAGAAAAAGCGGG
>JBKPNP010000910.1:0-1923 GCA_046732775.1 Acidobacteriota bacterium | reverse complement strand
ACATGATCTCGTTACGGCGACTCTCAACAATCGCTTTACGAATGCGCGCCGCGATGTCATCAAGGGCTGCATCCCAGGTTGTTTGTTCCCACTGGCCGGCGCCGCGCTTGCCGGTACGCTTGAGTGGATAAAGAATGCGGTCCGGATCGTGAATTTGATTGAGCGTGGCCGGACCCTTCGCACAATTGCGTCCGCGCGAACCCGGGTGTTCCGGATTGCCCTCAAACTTCTGAATCTCGCCGGTGACCTTGTCGATGTAGGCGAGCAGCCCGCAGGCAGACTCGCAGTTAAAGCAAGTGGTAGGAACTAGAGAATAATGGCGCTCTTTGCGCCGCGGCCAGGCTTGGGGGTCGAGCTCGGTCCAGTTGTCCCAACGCTCTTTAGGCGGAAACGCCGCGAGATGATTGCGACTCGCGCCGGGATAGAAGGTTTGGTTAGCGTCGTTTTCTTTCACGTATTTGCTCTGGGAGGGACGGTCGTCCCGCCCGCAACGCGCCGCAGGCGCGAAGTTCTCTCTTGTCAAAACCGTTTTCGCGCTTCCCGCTCATTGCGGGCCGGACGCCCGCGCTCCAATCACGCCAGCGGCACTGACTGACCCGCCTGCACATACGCGTTTTCGAACAGCATCAGACCCATTAATGCGAGCGGCGCACCGGCCACGCCTAACCCCGGCGACAACACGCCCAACACCGCCAGCCAGGGAACGAGTCCGCCCGCGATCGACAATATCGTTCCCATCCAAAAGTCGTTGCGATAACGCCCGCTAACCATTTCCCAAACTGCCAGCCGCGCGTGCGCCGTCGAATGCGTCAGGGAAACTTCGCCCCAGATCATCAACAGATGAATCAGACTGGTAATCGCGAGCAACCACGTAAGCGGCACGACGACGGCGAGCGAATTCGTTTCCAGATAGCTTGCGAGCGGCAACAAAACTGCTGAGCCCAGCAGCAACGACTGCACCAGCAAGTGCGGCGGGAGCAACGGGTTTTGCCACATGTCGCGCGCCTTGGCCTGCGCAAAGAGGTAGGCGGTATAGACCGCAGTCAGTGCGGCGAGGGGAATTCCGGGAAGCATCAACCAACGCTGAACGACCTGAAGTTTGTCTGACAATACCCAGCTCGCGAAGAAATGCAGCGCGAGCACAAGCGTGTATCCGGCAATAACGAATGCGCCTTTCACCAGCCAGCTACGCCATTGCGGTCGCGTGAAAATCAGGTAGAAACGTTCCGGGTGCTCGAGGTCCCAGATAAGTAAGCTCCCCGTGATCGCCAGAAAAACCCCGGACACCATAGGCGTTACCCACAACCAGATCGCGCCGTCAGGTCGTAAGATTCCTAAGAGCACCAGCAAGGCTGCCACCAGATAAACACCGCTCGCAATTCCTTTGGTCCAGGTATAAAGGCTGACGCGCCAGTCCCAGGGAATCGAATGCGCGACGTCGTAAGACAGCAGCGCCGCCGCCGAGCTGTTGTTGTAGTTTGGATTACCCGACACTACCTGCGAAGAGCCTTCCTGCTGCTCGCTCCACATGAAGAGTCCGCCATCAGGCCGGCGTGCCGCCAATGGATCGAGCGTCGCCTGGTGCGCGCCTTTGTAAAAAAGTTTTGGCAACGTCTCTTTTTCGGGACGACGCACGGCCACCGCTTCGCGATTAACTATTTGCGCCAGGTAGCTCTCAGTGTCGTTCAGATCGCCAGTGATGATCGCCTGCGTCGGACAAACTACGACACAAGCCGGTTCAAGTCCGACGTCGATGCGATGCGCGCAGAAGTTGCACTTTTCGGCCGAGTGATCTTCCGGATTAATAAAGATGGCGTCGTATGGGCAGGCAGCCATGCAGGCCTTGCAACCAATGCAGATTGACTTGTCGAAGTCGACGATCCCGTCGGCTCGCTTGAACATGGCCGCGGTGGGACAAGCGGC
>JBKPNP010000909.1:0-3155 GCA_046732775.1 Acidobacteriota bacterium | reverse complement strand
GCGATCTCCTCAGCACGTTCGCTGAGTAACGCCTCGGCTTTGTCTGAGCCTTCCATCTGTTCGAGGATCTGTGTTTCGAGGACGGTAATCTGTTTGCGAGCGGCGTCAGCTTCGCGAATCGCGGCGGTGTACTCATCCTGCTTTTTGGATGACATCAAATTGCGTTCGGCGCGTTCAACGCGGGCGCGTTGTTCACCTACTTCGGTCTCGAGCCGCGTGCGCGCATGGCGCGCTTCGTCGCGCTGATTTTCGAGACTGCGAATTTCAAAGGCGCGCCTGTCGAATTGTGCTTCGATTTCGGCGCGCCTTTGTGGAATCGCTTCCAGGTCTGCTTGTAGTTTTCTAATACTTGTATCCAGGTTTTGTAGAGCGACTAATTGCTGTAATTCCGCTTTCACTCTTTATTTTCTCCTTAAAAGATCAGGCGCGCTTTTTATATGTGCGGGAAAAATCACGCGACGATTATCAGGTATCAACCGCCCCGCGCGCAAGTCAGCGCTGTTTGGCCGCGCGACGTCGATCCGGATCGGTGTTTATTGAGAAAATGCCGGGGACTTTGCGGAGCCGGTTGCCTTTGCCGCGTTTATGCGGCCGCCAGTCGAGACCTTTTGCTGCAGGCTTGGCCTCACGTCTACCGAGTTAAGCAACAGGGCGCGCAGTTCGACGACTGAAAGGTCGGGCCGTTCGGAAAGCGCCAGTGCCGCAACGCCGGAAACGATTGCCGCCGCGATTGAGCTGCCGGATCGCTCGCCGTGATCGTTCCCCAAAACTGTCGTAAAAACCCTTTCACCCGGCGCTCCGAGTTGTACGTTGCGCACGCCGAAATTTGAACTGGACGTGAGCGCATCCGTTTCATTTGTAGCAGCAACGCTGATCACATTTGCGACCGCGGAACTTACCGGGTAACGCGGGTTCGCGTCGATATCAACCCCGCTGTCACCGGCGGCGACGACGAAAAGAATTTCGAGCTCACCAGCTTTACGAATCACATCCTCGAGGGCACGGGATCGTTCGGGCAGTTCCCAGCCGGCATTGATGATGCGCAGGTCGACGCCACTGCGCTTACGATCGATTGCGTAGTTAATTGCTTCCAACGCGTCAGCGAGATAACCAAAGCCCCCGGCGTTGATAAATCGCAGTGGCATGATTTGTATATTTGCGTTCACACCGCAGATGCCGACGTTGTTTCCGCAGTCAGCGCCGATAACACCGGCGCAGGCGGTTCCATGTTCGTTGTCATCGAGCGGGTTGCCGTCATTCGCGATTGCGTTGTAGCCGTGCACGTCGTCAAGCGTGCCCAGATCTCGGTCGTGATAGGGAGCGAGTGAAGCCGGGCGGGTCCAGATGTTACTCGCGAGGTCGACGTGAGTGTATTCAACGCCGCTGTCGAGAACAGCAACTACCAGCGCGCGACTGCCCTTCGTTTTGTTCCAGGCGGTTGGGACGTCGATTTTAGTTAAAGCCCATTGCCGTGAGGGATCGCCGTCTTTCGTGGCGGGTGCAGGCGACGATTGGTCAAGGCTGATTTCGTAGTTGAGTTCCGCATATTCCACTTCAGCGAGTGCGCGATACTGGGCGACGGTCGCCGTTGGGTCAGCGTTGTCTCGATCGTCGATCGTGGTAAGACCAGGCACAGATTCAATGTTGTCCAGGACCTGATCGTTGAGGCGCGCTGTAAGTTCAGCGATCGTTTGTTCGGAAACGCCTTCGCGAAACTTCACCAGCACCTCAGCACGGGCGAGAACCGCAACGTCGTTGGCCATACCCATCTGCGCGTCACGCGATTTCGGCTCGCTGGGAATAATGTTGACGGACGTCCGGAGCCGGCGCTGTAGTTGCCGAAATTGGTAGGCAAACGCGATAGCCAACACGAACACGAGTGCTACAGCGACGTAAGTGATCGAACGGGTGCGATTCATGAAGCGTGTTTCAAAGAAGATCGCCGGCAAGGTGCTGTAGCAGAGTTGTGACCGAGATCGCGGCAGTCTCCGCTCGCATAACCCGTCCGCCGAGGGTGACGATCTTCCAACCCGCCGCGCGCGCGGACGAAATTTCTTCGTCGACCCAACCACCTTCGGATCCTATCAACGCGGTCACGGTAGCTATCGCACCTGGTAGTGCTTCGGCCAACGTTCCGCCATCGCGCTCGGAAAACAACAGGCGAAGGTGCGTATCAGATACAGGCTGGTGAATGAAGGTCGCATAAGAAACGGGTTTGTCGACTGTGGGTACGACCGGCCGGCCACATTGTTTCGCAGCTTCCATCGCAATTCGTTGCCAACGGGCCACGCGCTTGTCTGCGTCAGACGCGTCGCGTAGGCGGATGTCTGCGAGCTTCGTAATGACCGGCACGATCTGACTGACGCCAAGTTCCGTAATTTTTTGCACGACGAGATCAAACTTATCGCCCTTCAATAAAGCGACGGCCATGATGAGCTGCAAAGGCGATTCCGGTCGGGCCGCATCTATTTCACTGATAACTTTCAGATATGCGCTGTCGCGGCGACTCTCCTGGATTGTGCATTGGAACTCTTTGCCTTCGCCGTCAAACACGAAAACCTCATCGCCGGCTTTCAAGCGCAGCACCTCGCGCAGGTGGCGTGCCTCGTCGTTCGCGAGTGTGACACCTTTGCGATCGGAATCGAACGCGGACGGAGGTGCGTAGAATCTGCGCCGGGTCATAAACCTTTACCAGAATTCGAAGCCTAGCCGAAAGAATCTGTCCTACACGATTATCGCAACCCACTCACCGTCCTGAAGAACCTCGCGCGGACCGGCGACGCCACATTTACGGAGAGACTCCACAATGCCTTCCGCCTGCGTTTCGAGAATTCCGGAGAGAATTAACTGACCGCAAGTTACGGACAAGAGAGACGGCAAGAGCGGGTCGATCACGTCGGCAGTCAGGTTTGCACAAACCACATCCGCTGAAGGCGTGCGATCGTCAATCGTGCCGGCGCGAAAACTTATCTGACTCGCATTGTTCAGCATTGCGTTCTCGCGCGCGATCTCAATAGCGTCGGCGTCGGTATCGCAGGCGTTCACGACCGCGTCTGGAACCAGCTTCGCGGCGGCGATCGCGAGAATCCCGGTGCCGGTGCCGACGTCGAGAAAACTTGCTCCGGTAAAAACTTTCTCAATTGCTTCCAGACACA
>JBKPNP010000908.1:0-1616 GCA_046732775.1 Acidobacteriota bacterium | reverse complement strand
GCGACGGTCGAGGCCCGCGAGGAACTCGATAAGACCGGAACCCGCGCCACCGTCACCTACCGCATCGTGCCCGGCGAACAGGCTCGGGTTGAAGCCTTCAACGTAAACATCGCGGGCTTTGACGCCGCGGCAGTTAAGTCGACTCTGGAGCTGCAACCCGGCACCGCTTTCACGCGCGAGGCGCTTGGCTCCGACACCACAAAAATTCGCCAGGCACTAATCGACCAGTCGTTCCTGTCGCCGCTCTTGGACGACGCGCGGGTTGAACGCGATCCCGAGCGAAACACGATCACGATCAGTATCACCGGATCGGTTGGTCCGAAGATTAATGTGGTAGTGCCCGACTATCCGATGAGCGAGAAGACTGCACGCGAGCTGTTGCCGGTGAAGCGGGAAGGAAACATCGACCAGTCGGTCATCGTTGAGGGCGGGCGCCGTTTGCGAAACAAGTTGCAGGAGCAGGGTTACTTCTTCACTGAAGTGACTCCGGTTTGCACGGTGACACCCGCCGGCCCTGAGACCCCCGTCAACGCCGCGGCGGAAACCTGCGAAACGCTGAATCCGGAGGCGTTGACCGGCCGCACAGTCGAAATTCGTTACGACATCGAACGCGGACGACGATTCAAGCTCACTGATATCCGCATCGTGGGCACCAACAAACTGAGCTACGCGGATGTTGCCGCCGACCTGCGTACGCAGAAAGCGAGCGCGCTCGGGCTGATTCCGTTGCTCGGTTACGGCCGCGGTTTCACCAGTCTTACCTTGCTCGAACAGGACCGCCGCACGATTAGAAGTTATATGCGCGACCTGGGTTATCGCCGCGCTGAAGTCGACGTGTTGCAGGGCGTTTCGATCAACGGCGAAAGTTTGATCATCACGTTCCAGGTTACTGAAGGACCCTTGACGCGCATCGCCGGCGTTGAGCTTCGCGGTAACAAGATTTACACCGACGAGCGTCTGCGTGACGAGTTGAAAACGGTCATCGGCGCTCCCTACTCGCGCTCTCAGGCGCGCGCCGATGGTGAGCGAATGATCGCGTTGTACGCGCGCGAGGGGTATGTCAACGCGCATCTCGATTACTCGGTTGTCGAAGTGCCCCGCAAAGGCGATGAGGAACAAATCCGGCTGATCTATTCGATCACTAACGAGGGCGACAAAGTTTTCATTAACCGGATCATCATCAACGGAGTCACCGGTAGCCTCAAGACCCAGGAAACAAAACGCAATGCCATCCTGCGCGTCGTTCCGATTGCCGAAGGCGACGTGTTGCGTTCCGATCGCATAGCCGATAGTGAACGCGAGCTTTACCTGACTGACGCGTATCGTCAGGTAATCATTCGGACTGAATCCGCGGGCGAAGACATTAGCGGCTTCAAACGTCGCGATGTCATTATCGACGTCGAAGAGAAGCAGCCGCGTGTGATGGATTACGGCGGCGGCTATTCAACCGACACCGGGCCACTCGGTCTGCTCGAGCTCAGCAACGTTAACTTCATGAACAAGCTGCGGCATACTGCCGCTCGGCTGCGCATGAGCCAGAAGCAGCAGCGGCTGCGTTTGGAATACGTTGATCCGCGCTTCATGAAATACGGCGAGCGCCGCTTCGCTCCGCTTGG
>JBKPNP010000907.1:0-2283 GCA_046732775.1 Acidobacteriota bacterium | reverse complement strand
AACTCGAACGTTTAGTCGTAATTTAAGCCGAAACAGTTGCTCCAGGATAGGCAGCACCGAGCTTGCCTTCGTCTCCTTCAGCGAGCGTACTCACCAGTTCATTATGAAAGTAATCATAACGCTGCGCCACTTCGGGTTTGACTCGTTTGTCATACATCTCTCGCGAGCGGTCGATGTATTCGCGCAGACGCTGGTAGAGGTCGCCTTCAGAGCGTCCTTCCGCAACTTTTTGTTCGTTATAAAGTTTTATTTCGGAAACTAACAGACGCGCAAAGCGGCGCGCATCGGAGTGTAGCCGGCGCTCTTCATCACCCGACACTTCGACGGGTAGTTCAGCATCAGCGCCATAACGACGGCGCGGCGTCGCTGCCGGCGCAGGCGCTTCAACCGGCTCTGCAACAGCTTCGACTGGAGGCGCGAGATCAGCGGTCACTTCCGGCTGACTCTCAATCTCGGGCTGCGGTGCCACTGCGGATTCAAAGACTGCGGGCTCAGGAGCGACGGGCGCTGGTTCAGGTTCAACCCACTGCGGCGAGGCCTCGACTTCCGCCACTGGTGACGAGGGGGCACTTTCTTCCACTACCGGAGTTATTTCATCGTATTCAACTGTCGGCGTGTAAGCCGGCTCAGCAGCGGCGGGCTCAGGTGCAGTTTCCGCTGGCGCAGCACTCGGCGCCGGCGCGGCACGGGCGACGAGTAATTCGACGGCCATGCCCGCTACGCGTACGAGCGTCTCAATTGCTTCAAGATTGATCGCGTCAGAATCGAGATCATTCGAGTCGGCGTAAAGAACAGCGACCGCACGATCGCGGACGACGAGCGGCACGGCGACGATGCGCGCAGGCGGATCATCACCGAACCGATTCAAGATCATGTGGTTTTCGGAATGGGAACTTGGGCTGCCGCTCCACGGCGAACGCGAGCGCGCGGCTTCGCCAACTGCGGTGTCGGCGGCAACTGCAAACGACATTTGGTGAATAGCGTTGTCACCGACCGATCCTTGAAAACCACGCGCGCGCCAACCGATGCTTTGGTCACCCTTAACCACGAAGAAAGCGACGCGTGGCGCAAACGCTGACGCCCGGTTAACCAACGTCTTCAAGATTCCGGCCTGCGACTCCTGCTCATCAATCTCCTCGATTGCGGCTTTAACGATCGCCATCTCGCTCGAGGCTCTGGCTTGTGAAGATTCATTCGCCGCGAGATCAACGCCTTCGTCATGCGCAGTTTTCAGGTGTTCGGCAATTGCAGTCGTAAGGCTGCCTTCCAGTCCGACCTCGGATTGCCGGTCGAGCATTCGGCTCAGCGACTCATTGAGTTGGCTTTGCAGCGTCGCTATTTCCTGCCTGATGCCACCGATGCGCCCTTCGATAAAACCCTCTATCTCTCTGCGCAAGCTCTCTTCCAATTGTCCGCTAACCACAGTGTTGTTCCTCCGTTGAAGGATTCTTTGTTGACGCGCGCCCTTGGGTGAGAAGCAATACGGGATGAACGCTCGGGAGACTTGCGGGGGGCGATGAGTCTCTCGATGGATTATGGACGCGTGCTTATCGGCGCGTCAAGAATTCGTTTTCTTGCCGGATTGACACGATCAAAGGCGTAAGTTATAAGTCCGAAACGACCCTCGCGGCTCCGAATCGCCAGTGTTATTAAGCTCAGCCAATGAATGCAAGCATCTTAATCGTCGACGACAATGAGGATAACCGGGAGCTCTTGCAGCTGTTGTTAGCCGGCGCCGGCTATCAGGTGAGCGAGGCCGCTGACGGAGCTGCGTGCTTGGCCGCGGCGCGGCTTGAACCGCCGCAACTGATTCTGCTGGACCTGTCGATGCCGGTGATGGATGGCTGGGCCGTCTTGCAGGAACTGAAAGGCGATGCGAACACCAGAGACATTCCGTGTATTGCCGTCACGGCGCATGCTGAGCTCGATCGGCATGAAGCCCTCGCGAACGGCTTCAAAGCTTACGTCTCCAAGCCCTTCATGGGCGACTCACTGCTAAAGACGATCGCGGGCGTACTTGAAGACCGCCCCGCGTCTCAGCGCGAACTCGAAGCCTGCTAAGAAAGAACGGGGGTAAAAGGGAGAACGGGAAAAGGGGCAAGGGGTAAAGCGACACGCTATACCCAACCTTCCCGGTTTCGTTTCACGCTCCCCCTTTTACCCGTTCCCCTTTACCGTTTTCCTCTTTTACCCCGTTTCGGTTTCTTACTTCTGCGAAATTACGACTTGCTGGATCGAAGGCGGTAGTTGCTGAATCTCGCTGCGCGAAAAACCCGCGTTCGC
>JBKPNP010000906.1:0-1631 GCA_046732775.1 Acidobacteriota bacterium | reverse complement strand
TTGGAGTTGATGACGGTAGACTCGAAATTGCTGTAACCATTTTCCCGCTTTGGAACACTTACGATCCTGAAGGCCTGGCCGGTCTGATCAACTTCCTGTCCGGAGTGAAACAAGGTCGCCAACAGCAAACACCCAATCACGATCTTCATTTCATAACTCCTCTGACCGTCGAACGCTTAGCCTTCAACTGCTGCCAGGGACCACGAGGGTGTGCTCTGCGTCTCAGATTGAGCGTCTTAGCGCGTCGACAAATTCAGAACCGGGAGCGGTAGCGACGGGGTGACGACCGATTGTCCGTTAACTTTAAGTGAACTGGTTTGTTTCATTATGAATTGACGGTTGAGTCTGGTCGACGCGACCCCGTCGCTACCGCTCCCGGTTCTGAATTTGTCGCCCCACGAAGCTTTCTATACGTTACGAATATCAGCACTACCATGACCGCCGCAATCACAAGCGAAGAGATCACTCGGCTCAAATTCAACCCACCTTCTGCGTGCGGTTTTGTCAACGTATCGCCGAGCGTTGCTCCCAGCGGGCGCGTCAGGATATAGGCACTCCAGAAGAGAATACTGTCCGCAATCTTCGTGAAGTAGTGCGCCAGCGCCACCAACACAATCAAGCCGGCAAACACGAGGGCGCCGCGCTCAAATCCAAGGCCAACGTCATCAGCGGTGAAATCGCCGAGCGCGGTACCGAGAGTGTTTGAAACAAGTATTGTGAGCCAGTAAAAAATCTCATCCTTCCGGTTCGCTATGTTCTCGAACTCAATCCTTCCCATAGCGAGACGCCACACGAAGAGAATGACGAGCACAAAGCAAAACAAGATGATCGAAGACTTCACATAACCCAGGCCGAGCGTGCGATCGAAGTAATCCGACATCGTCGTACCGACAGTCGTAGTCGCCACAACCACCGCCCAATAAATGAACGGGTGATAGCGTTTGGAGATTACCTGAGCGGCCAGCGCGACGGCGAAGAATCCTAAAAAAATCAGGCTGCCGACGGCGTAGCCGAGTTCCCAGGTCATGGTTACGGCGTCGCCGCCTGTCTCGCCGAGCGTCGTCGCGAAGATCTTGATGACCCAGAACATCAGCGTGACTTGCGGCACCTTGCTGATCCAGTCAACTCCGCTGTGTCTATCCAGTTTCTGATTTACTGTCATTACTAACGCTGCCTCACACTCTTCTACGTACAAGCCAAACTATAATCAATGCAACAACGCCCGCCGCGCCAAGGACCATGTACAGCGTTCGCCGGCGCGATGTTGTTTTAGAACCCTCGCCGGATGAAGTTTCGGCGACGGGCGAACTTCCAGAGAAGACTCCATTCTCTGCGACTGTTGCCAGCACCGTAAGCCTTCCGTCTGATGACAGCTTACGAACCCGAGTGCCGAGGGGTTGGTAGGCTGGTGTGTGTGATTCCTCCAACATGTAAAGGTCGCCGCCTTTCGCGGCAACGCCCGTCGGGAACCAGCCGTCTTCGGCGCGGATGGGCGTGGCCAATTCACCGCCCGGAGCGATCTTCAAGATGCAACGGTTCCCGTGGTCGGCGACAAAGACATTTCCCTGAGGCTCAATAGCCAAGCCCAGTAGTGAAGTGGTCTCCGCGGGTTTACTTGAGGCGTTCTCCAA
>JBKPNP010000905.1:0-3521 GCA_046732775.1 Acidobacteriota bacterium | reverse complement strand
CCGGTCATCCAGATTATTAGTGGGGCGTTCTCCGCCATATTGCGAAACCGCTCTTCGCTCTCCTGGAGCGCTTGCTGCGCCAATAGGCGTTCAGTCATATCGGTGGCGGTAACCAACAGACATTCAACCCCCTCGATCTCGAGCAGTTCTACTGACGAGAGCAACAAACGCACAGCGCCACTCTTCGTACGGATTTTGGATTCCAGGTTTACTATCGACCCCTCCTCCCGTAAACGTTGGATAAACTCCGCGCGTTCCTGCTCCGTATCCCAAACGCCCAACTCCAATGACGTCTTCTCGTTGAGTTCCTCTCGGTTATACCCGGTGAGCGCAAGAAAACTGGGATTGACGTCGATGTGAAGTCCGGTCGCCACGGTCGTCACCGACATCGGCTGGGGATTGGCCTGGAACACTTTGACAAAGCGCTCTTCGCTCAGACGCAGCTCATCGGTCGCGTGCTTCCGTTCAGTGATGTCACGAACAATGCTTAGGATGTTGTTGCCTGCCCGGATAATGCGCGCCTCAAACCATCGCTCACGCTTATCCATCGTGAGCATATACTCGATAATTTGTGGCCCGTTCTCTGACGCGCGCTGGAATGATTCAAGAAATTCATTGGCCAGCTCCGTAGGCATGATGTCCTTGATGTTTTTACCCAGGAATTGTTCGGGCGGAACGAAGAGGTCAGCAGGATTGTTGGCGTGATAGTCGAGGTACACGCCATCAGCAGTTTGCACGAACATCAAATCCGGCAGCGCCCCGAGAATGGCGCGATCTTTTTCTTCCGTTCTCTGCAGCTGCTCTCTGGCTTGTTTGCGATCGGTGATGTCCAGCGTAACACCACGTAAGCCAACCACTCGCCGCTGTTCGTCAGTGATTGCGCAAAGATGAGTTTCGGTCCAGACGATGCGGCCGTCCTTCGCTTTCCATCGAAACTGGCTGATTCCCGCTTTGCCCGTTGCTATGACCTGGTTGGTATCTCGGGTTGCGTGCTCGCGATCTTCTTCGACCATGAGCTTCATCCCAAAACCGGGCGATTCAGAGAGCCACTCGTCAGGCGTGTAGCCCACCATCTGTTGCAGGTAGTCGCTGATAAAAGTGGTCTTACGCTCTTTCGTCTCTGGGTCGATGGCCGTCTCCCAAACAATGCCAGGAACATTTGAGACCACTTCATCAAGACGCTTGTGTTGAGTTTGGGCGAGTTCGGCGAGTTGGACCTTTTCGTTTTCGGCTTGCCGGCGTCGCGACCGTAGTACCAAAAGCCACGCGATGAGCAACGCTTCGGCGATTACAGCCGCAAGTAGGGCGATGATATACGGGCCGTACAACTCCCAGATCGTCGATTGTCTGAACCTAACTACGCTGCCGGGAGGAAGGTTTTGTTCCTTGATACCAAAACGCTGGAGCTCGCGCCAATCAACGGTGGTAACGGTTGGCGCGGTTTCCTGTGGGATTTTTTCCGGTCTCTCACCGGCAAGTACACGCAGCCCTATCTGTCCGATCCTCGTGCCGATCGCGTCAAAGTCGAGCAGGTTTCCGCCGGTGATTCCCAAACCCATCAGAGTGTCGCTAAAACCGTATATCGGCACGCTGGAGGCTGGCGCGATCCGTGAGAGCACTTCGGGCGCAGAATACACGCGGCCCAGACGGTCGCGGGTAACACTGAGAAACACCACCACACAATCATCCGGCAGGGTAGCCAGACGAGATTTGAGTTCGTCCACAGTTTCGCCAGTGGCGTACGAAAACTCCAGCGTGCTTTCGTAGGGGCGAAACTGAGCCTGTGCTGTTTCTCGTAGCAGTTGGTCCGTCACGCTTGATCCTGAAATAACGACAACTTTGTGCGTGCCAGGGTGCAAGGCGAGAGCCAGCTCCAGGGTCTTATAAAAATTCAGATTCGCCCAAACCGCTGTAATATTTGGGCCCAGGCCGCGGTTGACCGCTTCGCGTTCGGAATCAAAATCGTAGAAGACTTTGGGAATGTGGTCGAACAGAGTCGGATCTTTCTCGACGACCAGGCGGAAACGCGGAGCAGCCAGGACCAGGAGTAGGTCGACGTTCTGCGCGTCATATTTCTGCTTCAAGTAAGCCGCCAGGTCCTGATCTCTCCGGGGTGACGCGGGCGGACTAATCAGTTCGTCCTGCAACTCATAAAGCATCTCGATGCGAGCTGACGAGCCATCTCGCAAAGTCGAACGTATGTTTCGAGTGACGATTGAGAACCCTGGATGATTTGGATCAGAGCCGGTGAGAATAAGAACGTGTTTGACTGACTCCTGTGCGACCGCATTGGGGGATAAGACAAGCAGAGTCGCAATCGCCAGAGTCGCTGTGAGGATGTGCCGAGTAAAAGCTTCTTTGCGCATTGACTTCCCTAGCTTCGAAGTGACGACGCTCACCTTTTTCCATGGCGAATCGGGCCGGATTCATCGCTAACCCAAAAAACTCGTTTGCGTTCCAGCCGCGCTTACATCATGACTCTTAGCGCAAACTGTATCTGCCGCGAGGAGCCTGACTCACCAGTCGGAAACCGTGTGTTCGTGATTCTTCCAAAGAAACGGCTGCCAACCACGTTGCCTGGCTGACCAAGATTTGCATGATTGAGAATGTCGAAGACTTCCGCTCTGAGTTGGAGCCGAAAGGTGTCACCGACTCTCGTCATCTTGGTCACTGAGCAATCGAGGTTATTGAAAGTTGGGCCGATAACTACGTTCCGGCCCAGATTGCCAATCCGGGCGACTGACGTGAAAGCGGAAGTATCAAACCAGGAATCAACTTGTTGCGGGAGTTGGACTGGACCGTTAACGTCGGGCCTGAGGGTGAGGGCGACGCCGTTGACGGTGCTGTTGGTGGTGACGATGTTTACCGGGTTGCCGCTTTGCGATTGAAGGATGCCGGCAAACTGCCAGCCTTCAACTAATTGACTTCCATGAAACGGCAATTCGTAAAGCGTCGTGATTACAAGACGATGGCGTGCGTCGAAATCAGACAATCCTCGGCTACCGTCGAGGTCATAACTGTCCTGGGTGACGATGCCGCCACTGCTGAGTGAATTGTAGTCAAGCGATTTGGCCCAGGTGTAGGAGGCGTCGAATTGCAAATTCCTTGTTAACCGTCTGGTGGCCGTTACCCAGGCGGCGTTGTAACTGGAATTGCCTGAGCTCTCAACCTGCGTGACGTTGCCCAGCGGAGTTCCCGGCATGATCGGGCTGGAGTTGGACAACACCGGAAACGGCCGCACGCCGTTGACCGGTTGATTAAGATTGCGGCGCGTTATCAGGTGCGTGCCCTTGGAACCGACGTAGCCAACCATCAGTACAAATTCCGAAAACTCATGCTGCGCGTTCAGATTCCACGACTGCATGTAAGCGTTATCAAAGTCGTGGTCGATGGTCTGCGGCGCCAGGCCCGCCGGGCGCGCTATGTCGATCGCGTTGTCAAAACGAATCGCTCCGCTGAACGTAAGCGGAATACCAAGCGGAGGATTCACCGCGGTCGGGAACACGATACTGGTCATTGGC
>JBKPNP010000904.1:0-1161 GCA_046732775.1 Acidobacteriota bacterium | reverse complement strand
TTCATGACTGCGACCGGTAAAGAAAAACCCGCCGTCTTCCTCGTCCCAGAACTCATCGAGCATGGTGGCTGTTAGTGCCAACGCCTGCTCCAGCCAATCAACTTCGCCACTCGCCTCAAACAATGTGACGAGCCCGTCGATAAAGAACGCGTAGTCCTCCAGGTAGCCGTTGAGTTTTGCCTGTCCGTCCTTATAGGTTCTTAACAACAGCTTATCCTTCCTCAGGTATTCGAGGACAAACTTCGCGTTCCTTCTGGCCACGTCGAGGTAATCCTGACGCTTCAGGATGACGCCCGCTTCAGCGAAACTTGCGAGCATTAAACCATTCCAGGCAGTGAGAATCTTTTCGTCGCGCGCCGGCTTTATGCGCTTTTCTCTAACTGCAAAAAGCGTCTGACGACCTCGGTTTAGGCTCTCTTCAAGTTGAGCAATAGTAACGTTCTCCGCTTTGGCCACCGCCGCGAGCTCGCGAGTCACGTTCAAAATATTCTCGCCTTCGAAGTTGCCGCTGTCGGTAACGTTGTAGTAAGCGCAGAAGAGGGCCGCGTCGTGTTTGCCTAAGAGCTGCTCAACTTCACTCTTAATCCAAACAAAGAACTTCCCTTCGACGCCTTCAGAATCAGCATCCTGCGTTGAGTAGAACCCGCCTGAAGCGTCTGTCATTTCGCGAACAACGTAGTCGAGAATTCCTTCGACTACTCGGCGAGTCGCAGCCTCGCCGCTGACCTGGTAGTAGTGAAGATAAAGGCGCGAGAGCAGCGCGTTGTCGTAAAGCATTTTTTCGAAATGAGGAACGAGCCAGCGAGCGTCGGTCGAATAACGATGGAAGCCGCCACCGAGTTGATCGTAAATGCCGCCTTCCGCCATCTTGCGGCAGGTGTCTCGGACAATCTGCAGCGTTTGCTCGTCGCCAGTTCGATGGTTGGTGTGCAGCAGAAATTCCAGGCTCATTGCCGGGGGAAACTTCGGCGCACCACCAAAACCCCCGTTAATCGAGTCGTAGTTTTTAATAATCCCCTGGGTCGCACGGTCCAGAAGTTCTGTTGAAAGTGGTTCCCCCGAGTCAGCTCCGGTGGTTGAGCGCTTCAACTCGCTCAACACTGATGCGGCGGTCTGCTGGATGTCGTCGTGTCTTTCGCGATAGGCATCGGCCACGCCGAT